>DADN01000011.1 GCA_002509665.1 Methanobacterium sp. UBA8 | reverse complement strand
CTATATATGATGATTCGGGCAATTATTGTCTAAGAAACTTTCTAAAAATTTTTTCATATGAGTTTCCATTTAATCCCGGATGTTTTTTAATTGCTTTTTGTGTTCTTTCAAAATCTGAACGCATAGTTTTAGATATTTCATCGAATATTCCTACGATATCAATAATTACTCCTTCGAAGAATATTAGATTATTCAATTAAATATAAACTAATTTACAAAATTTCATATAATAAACTAGGGGAATTTAATGTATCTTCAACTAACTCTCTTTATAATCATAATTGCAGTAGTTATCGATGTCATATTCGGCGAACTGCCTGCAAAAATACACCCGGTAGTCTGGATGGGGAAAGCAATAGATTTTTTCAAGGGATACCTCATCAACTACAGAAGTAAAATTTCCGGAATAATTCTAACATTCCTGGTTGTAATGATTTTTACACTTGCAACCTATGTCTTACTCCATCTGTCAGCATTCAATTACATACTATACATTCTGATTTCTTCTATAATTTTATCAACTACATTTGCAATTAAGGTCCTATTAACTTCTGCAGAGAATATGAAAAATGATATAGATCATAATATTGAAAAAGCAAGGAAATCAATGTCTTATCTTGTAAGTAGGAATACAATGGAACTTAATGAAGAAAATTTGGTGTCTGCAACAATAGAAACGCTAACAGAGAACATTACAGATTCTATTGTAGCTCCTTTGTTTTATGCGTTTATATTTGGAGTTCCTGGGGCTGTTGTGTACAGGGTTATAAATACACTTGATGCTATGGTAGGTTATAAAACACCTGAGAAAATAAAAATAGGATGGTTTCCTGCAAACCTTGATGATGTCTTGAATTTTATACCTGCAAGGATTACAGGAATTCTTGTTATAATTGCAGCTGCTTTTTTAAGATTAAACTGGAAAAATTCGTATAAAATAATGAGAAGAGATGCAAGAAAGCCTGATAGCCCAAACTCAGGGTATTCCATGGCGGCAGTAGCTGGTGCACTTAATATTAAACTTGAAAAAATAGGTTATTATAAGATTGGAGATGAATTAAGCCCATTAACAACTGATAAGATTACAGAAGCAGTGTTACTTTCTAAAATAACAATTTTATTGTTTATTTTAATTGTGTCTGTTTTATTTGGGATTGTTATAGCATTAATTTGATTTAGATCATATTGTTTTTCGGTTAATGCAATCAATAGATCTTTATGATTTTAATTTGATTTGTATAATCAAAATTTTTTTCTTGAAATAATTTTTAGATAAAAGAATTCATANNAACTAATTGACGTTAATCTAGTTGGAATTAATGTAAAATTAGATGTTTTAACGTGTTTTTAATTTTTTATGTAAATAAATCTATAACTTTCTTTATAGACCCTGTTTTTGCAAGAATCGAGATTTTAAATCCTCTTTCGAGGACAGTGTCCATCATTGGAATTGTTATCTTCCCATTTTCATGCAATGACACTATGATATAGTCCCTGGTTGGACTTATATCGCCTATTTTTTTACCAATAACTTTGTTATTTTCTACACTAACATCGAGTAATTCTGCGTCCCCCTTCCCTAAGACAACTAAATCTGCTATTTTTGGTCTTAATATTATTTTTTCAAGGTAACTGGCTGCAGTAAGCTCAGGACTTATTGCAAAATCAATACCTGCATTTTTAAATGCTTTTGTATGGGTATGATCGCTTATTCTGGTGATAATTTTGGGAACATTGTAATCTTTAACAAGAATGCATGCCAGCAGGTTTGTTTCATCATTTCCTGTGGCCGCCACAAAAACATCTGCGCCTTTTATATCTGCCTCCTCAAGTGTTTTTGTATCAGTGCCGTTACCACAGATAATCATGGCATCCAATTCTGAAGCAGCTTTTGAGCATAATTCTTCGTTATTTTCAATGAGTGTAACGTCCTGTCCATCTGAAATTAAAAAGGATGAAAGATTAAGTCCTACTCTTCCACCGCCCATTACTATTACGTACATGGATACACCAAGAATAATTCTAAATAAATCTCGATTGTGAATTTTTATTTACCATTACCATTACGCTTTTCTTAGCTAAGTATTAAATTTAGTTACAGATGTAATATATTTTACTCTTTTTTATATTTGAAAAGGGTTTTAAAAAAGATTATTTTTGATTGATAAATGGATAATTTAGATTTAATTAATTCATTTTCGTCTAAATGTAATTTAATGTATTAATTTAGAAAAATAGAGCATATTTTATTAATAAGTAGAAATTATAAAGCTATATTTTAGCGATTATATAAGTTATCCCTGTAGGACTATTTAAAAAAGTAAGATATATTCTATTACTGCTCCAAATTGTAAATAAAAGATATTTACAAAGTTCATGAGATATATAAACTGATCATGTTAAATATTTGATATTTAAAACAGATCATTTCTAGGAATAGGTATCCATATGGTTTAATAGGATTGGTACAGCCTTATGAAAATTACCCTAGTCTAATTATATCTCTTTTTTTCATGTTGATTGCAATTATATGTTAATTAATATTAGTCAGAGGAGATATAAGTAAATAAATTTAAGAAAAAATAATTATTAGACTTATTTTGATTATAATCATTTAAATTTTTTTAATTCATGGTAAATAAGAACAAATAATATGTTATTTACTACTAAATGGTTAATATTAGTGTATTATGTAAGAAAAGTTTATTTAAGAGATAATTCAACATTTAATTTATTAATAAAGGTGATATCTAATGGAAACATTTCTTGATCAAGCTCGTAAAGGTAAAACAAGTTTAATAAGGTATATTATTGGAATATTTATTATTTATTTTTTTATTTATATTGTTGGTGCTGCAGTACAATTTATGGTTGCAATGGCTTTTGGATCATCAGTTAATCTTGGAACACTTAACATCAGTTCAATCACTCCACTGGCCTATTTTGTGGTTACTATGTGTCCTGCAATTTGTGGAATAATTGGAGTGTTCATAAGTGTCCGTTATGTTCATCAAAGACCATTCTCTACACTTATAACTCCATTTAAAAACATCAACGTGAAGCCTATTCTCTATGGTTTTGGATTTTTTTTACTGCTTTTAGTCCTTTCAGATGTTCTTTTATATGGATTGAACTCATCAAACATCCAGTTTAACGGCAATAACATTTCACAGTTCTTATACTTCCTGCCGTTCATCTTGGTGCTGATACCACTTCAAACTACTAG
This sequence comes from Methanobacterium sp. UBA8, assembly GCA_002509665.1. Lineage (GTDB taxonomy): Archaea > Methanobacteriota > Methanobacteria > Methanobacteriales > Methanobacteriaceae > Methanobacterium_D. Next base: position 11,596 of record DADN01000011.1, on the reverse strand, counting down.
CGAAGAGCTCACTTATAGAGGTTACTGGATGCAGGGAACCGGCCTATTAACCAGAAATTTTTTAGTGCTAGCACTGATAAATGGTATTTTATTCCTGTTACCTCATATAGTCAACCCTGAAATCAGTGCAGGTGGAATTTTAGCAATGGTTTATTATGTAGTAGTTGGATTTTCCTTAGCATTTATCACTCTTAAAAGTGGAACACTAGAGCTAGCTATTGGTATGCATGCTGCTAATAATATCTATGAATCGGCTATTATTCATCCTCAAGCTTCAATTCTGCAAACACCATCGCTATTTACTCAGGCAGCAATAGATCCGGTCTATGAACTTATAAGTATTGCAGTCATAATGATCGTATTTTATTTAGTGACATTCCAGGTTAAACCCGAATGGAAAAGGTGTTAAACCTTTTCTAATCCCTATTTTTTATAACTGTTATTTAATGTTTTATTAATCCAAAAAAGAGAGAGAAAATATAAATATTATTTTTAATAGGCACTTATAAGTCCTTTAAATCCAATAATAACATTATGAACTGGTTTAATTTTCATTTAAAAAATCAAATAGATTATGTCATTGAAGACTTGATTTTTACCAGCTTATCAGATTCTTGCTGATATTCGACCGCTTTTTCTAGATATTTTTTAGCTTCATTATGTAAACATCAATAAGCTAATCGAATTTATCGAGATATATTTCTTTATTTTTTTTAAATTTTGATCAAAATTTAGCGCCTTTTTAAAAACTTAAATTAAAAAGTGTTATAATTAAATTAAACTGTTCTTTAAATGTCAAAATTGAGTATATCCTGAAATTTTAAAGTGGTATGACTTTACTCTATACCAAACAGTATTTTAGTGTAGAAAACTTATTGTATATATGGTATTTGTTTAGGAGTTACATTCTAATTGAAGTAAAAATGGAGATTTTTCTTTGAAAATTGCTATAATCACCATAACAAGGAATTCTCAAGATCTAGCATCTAAGATCTTGGATAATCTCATAGATGATCCTACGATAACTGGCATTGATATATTCCATAAAAACGTTAAAAAGACACTGAAATCAATATTTGGTGAATATAACTGCATAATTGGTATAATGGCAACTGGAATTATGGTGAGAAATATTTGTGGATTAATTGAAAGTAAACTGGAGGATCCTGCAGTTCTGGTCATGGATGACGCTGGAAAACATGTTATAAGCTTACTTTCAGGTCATTTTGGCGGTGCCAATGAAATTACAAATAAAATTGCAGAAATTACAGGTGCTGACCCAGTTATAACAACGGCTACAGATATACATGGCAAATTAGGAATAGATTCACTTGCAAAAAAATATTATTTAGATATTGAAAATCCTGAAGGAATAAAAAGTATAAATTCTGCTTTAGTCCAGGATAAATTTCCTGAACTACTGGTTCCATCAAGTTTTAACTTTATTTTAGATGATCTACAGGTTAAATATTCTTATAATATAAGTGAGTCTGGTGAAAATGACTTCAAGGTCTTATTTGGAGATACTGAAATTCTTTTAAGACCTAAAAAAGTTGTAGTTGGTATAGGTGCACGGAAGGATATTCCAAAAGAAAATGTTGAAAGTGCAATTACATGTGCAATGAATACTCTTAAGTTGCCAGTTTCGAGGATAGATGTAATTTCAACAGGTGAAATGAAAAGGAATGAGAAAGGGATAATTGAAGCAGTTTCTGAATTTAACATGCCCCTTGAAATAGTTCCTTTAGATAAATTAAAAAATTTTAATTATGATGGGTATTCAAAATCATCATTTGTTAAGAAAAAATTTGGTATCTATGGAGTTTGTGAGCCAGCTGCTTTAATAGCAGCGGGAAAGAATTCTAGGCTTGTATTGAAGAAAACATCATTTAATGGCGTTACTATAGCTATTGCTGTGGTTTCTAAAGGCTAGAAAATTAAAGTTATGTAATGATAAAGCGGGCTATATCACCTTTGATATGAAGTTCATGGATGAAATCTTAAATTTTTTAAATTCAAATAAAAATAAGTGAATTATTGAAATACCAAAAGGTTTTTAGCTTACCAAATATAAAAAATAATAGTTAGATTATTTTATGAATTCTTTTATCTAAAAATATTATGGAGGTCACATTATGAATGAAGAGGCATTTGATCGTGTTAATCAGATATTACATCATATAATGGAAGATACAAGCGTTCCTAGGAATATTAGGAGAGCAGCAGAAGAATCTAAGGATATATTGGCAAAAGATGGGGAAGAGCCTACTGTTCGTGCAAGTACTGTAATTTCAATACTTGATGAAATTAGTAATGATCCAAACATCCCAATACATGCGAGAACACTTATATGGAATATTTTAAGCGAATTAGAGTCTGTTAGGGACTGAATTTACTTTTAAATAAATATTAACTTAATTTAACTACTTTTGATTGATATCGGTGCAGATAACTTAATGTTATTTTTAGCTGATATTTTCTCAAAGCTTTCTTTTTTAATATATGTCTTATTTTAAATTTGATTTTTAGTTTGAATGAATTATTTATCTTTTAAACATTATTAAATCCATAATTAGCTTAATAATTTAATTTTAGATACTATACTTATTTTTTAATGATATTGGCTAAGTTGATAAAGTAAATTAAGTTTTTACAAGATATTATGCAAATTAATTATTTTTCTAATTTTAAGTCCCAAAGTTGTACTTTATACTATTGTCAGTACTGGTCTGAGACCTGGATTTCATTTTGCTAATTCCTATCAAACATTAAATCCAAATTTGGTTTATCTTACTAATTCTTTCAGTATAGTCCAAATTTTAGACTTTATTTTATTTTCATCACATATTGGTCCAAATTTTAGACTTTATGTGTTGATTCATATCATCATATTTAATTCAAATTTTGGATAATATGACTTTATTTCTATTTATTAAGTTAAAATCATATTATATTTGTAAAATGATCTTATATAAATCTTATTTGTCACTTAAGAGCAATATTGCCCTAATAGAACAATTAAGAACCGTTAATATGCCGTTAAAATAGTTAAGATTATATACTATGAAACTTATTAATCAAAATCATGAATTGTTATAATTGGATGTGATGATATGAAATTATGGATGGCAATTTTTCTTGTAATCTTAATGATTGGGATGACACCGGCATTTGCAGCCGATTCTCCTGCAGATCAACAAACTGCCACTTCTACAGCAGTTAAACAAACTAATGCCAATATTAAAAATGTATCTGAGGTAACAGACTCATCTAATGGTGATATGGTAACTTCCTTTGCCGTATCAGATCCAGCAGATGAAGATAGCGGTTATATCGATGGATATGATGACGATGGTAACTACATTGGTAATTATATGGTGGTAGATTCATCAGATGATGAACCTGATGAAACGGATAATTACACTGTTAGTTCATTTAATATGCCTGGTGAAGATATCGAATATATCGATGAACCAGACAGCAGTGATATAGTTGATTCAGCAAGTATAGACGAATCTGATGATTCTGGCGATGATTTGTTGGAAATAACAGATACAATTGATGAAGATGCACCAAATCCAGATGAAAATGATAATTTTGATGAGTTAAATGAAGATGATCAATTTGATGAGGAGGGATATATTATAGTTACTGAACTGGACATTGAATTTGAAGATGATGACTCATCAGATGTAGATCAATCAAATGAAAGTTTAGATGGCGATGTAATTGAGTTAGATGATGGTAATTATACTGTAATTGACCCAGCAGATGTTCCATCATCTGAAACTACATCGCAGATAGATACAAATGTATCCAACAATTGTAAACCCCTAACTGTAACCATTGTTAATGGTTTGTGTGGAGTAGTACAGGCAACGCTAGAAAGATTAGGTAATGTATGTATGATATTGGTAAATGAGCTTGAAACAATACTTTAGATCCTAACTATTGTATATCACAGATTCACCCGTCATTATTACGAAAGATAGGATATCTGAGGTAAAAGCGAATTCCATGCAACAAAAAACATGACTTAATTAACTCCACATGGCAGAGAACTTTCTTTGTTCTCTGCCTAATTTTAACTAAATTTAACGCTCATGTTTGCATGTTGTGTTAAAAATCATTGATTAAATAAATTTTTTTAAACAAATCAACTTAAATTAACCATAAAACAATAACATGAAGTATAAACCATGAAGGGATCATGCACATGTAAAAATCGCAGATTTTCACGGTCGTGGAACTGTCAAAAATCTGCGATTTTCGACGGCTTGCAAAACCAAAGGTTTTTTTGGCTTCGATTTTTGAAGACCGACAGTTTTGTGAACATGTAAAAAATTTCTAATTTTTTACTGTCACAAAATCGAAGATTTTGTGAACATGAGCGAAATCTAAAATAAAGTTTTTAACTTAAATTTAAACTTAACTTATAAGTCAGAATTTAAGCTTAAAGTATGGGCAATATACTGTATTTTAGCAATATCTTCTATAAATTCAGCAAGAAGAGTTGCTTCATCAAGATTAAATCCTGCAGCAACTGTTCCATGGCTTTTCAGTATCACAGCATCGTTGTCTTTCATCATGAAAGCGGTATCTTTAGCAAGTTCTTCACTTCCAGGTGCTGAATACTTTACGTATGGAATGTAAGGAGTTTCAATAGGTCCAAATCCTTCCAATCTTTTTAATTTTTTACCTGACATTGAAAAACCAGTTGCAAATGGCGAATGTGAATGTACAATGCTATTTATGTCTTCTCTTTCCCTATAAATTCCAAGATGCAGAAAAGTCTCCATAGATGGTTTTTTATCCCCTTCAAGCATATTTCCATCTATGTCTATTATGATAATGTCTTCTGCTTCCACGTTTCTTTTGGCGATACCGCTTCTTGTAATTGCAACTTTTGATATTCCTTCTTCATAAAACCTACAGCTTATATTTCCAGATTTTCCAGGTACAAGGCCCTTCTTGTAAATATAATGTGAGGTATCAACTAATTCTTTTATAATTAGGTTTTTATCCATTAAATCACCAGAATTTCTTTTGTTTATATTATCTGCTAGTAGATATTTTCCTATTTTAGAGATTTAATCATATTGAAAAATAGTAGATATGTGAAGTTATTTCACATTTAAGCAAATTTTAAGAGTTTAAATGCACCCCTATGTATCACTGGGACTTCTGCACATGTTGGCACAATGTTATAAATTTTCTGAAACTCTGTCTGAGACTGGAAAGTCCCTGAATTTATCAGATGGATGCCTTTATGTCTTTTATATGCATTAATATGCACGTGTCCTGTGTGGAATATGTCTGGAACTTCTTTTATGACGAGATGGTCTTCATATTCTGATGCAAGGGGGGTTCTTTCCCCGTATATTGGTGCTAAATGCCTTTTTTCTATCAGTTCTGTCATTACAAGGTCTGTCCGCTGGTGAGAAAATCCTTTAACAGACATTGCCATATCATCGAAGCTTCTTCCATGATATATAAGTGTATTGATCCCATCTAAACTTACAACTCCAGGATTACTTACAAATTCTACATTTTTAAGCTCGTAAAGGGATTTTGCATATGTTTCTGGAAGGGCAGGTTGTGGTTCGGCTAATCTAACTGCATCGTGGTTTCCAGGGGATATCACTATTTTAATGTCACTTCGAATATCTCCAAGAAGTCTCGCAGCTTCATCATACTGTTCATAAATATCTTTTATAGTGAGCTCTTTTTCTTGATGAGGGTATATACCAATTCCATCAACTGTATCTCCACCCAGAACTAGATATTTAACATCGTTTGCAATTTTTTGCTGGCTATCATCCCCGAAGTCTCCATTTATCCATTTTATGAATCTATTAAATGCATCTTCAAGAAAAGTAGAACTGCCTATGTGGACATCCGAAATAAAAACAGCTCCAAAATCCATGGGTTTTTCACTGATTCTTGGAACTCCTGGCTGTACAATGTCTGAAGCTATTACCAATGTTCCTTTTTTACTTCCAATTATACCAATAACTTCATCTCTTACAATTTTCTCAGCTTTTTCATAGAGCTGGTGGTTTTCATTATGTACAAGAACACTAATACTTCCAGTTTCATCCTCTAATTCTATTATTTTATGGCTGTTTTTGGTGTTTTTAATGTCATTTACCATTCCTATTATTTTAATGGCATCATCGTTCTTCCCTATTCTGTTAATAGGGCGGTGATCCTTTAATTCCCTTCTCTTATTTAAAATATTACGTAATTGGTCATATCTGCTGTTAAAATAAGTGATAAAATCTTTAACTTCCCCGCTTGTATATGATTTTTTAGTGGTGTCCTGAATCACGTGAAAATCAAATGGTCTTCCCGTTTGGAATTTGCTCTGGGGAGCTGTAGTGTTTACATCCACAGTTTCAGGGATAATTTCTTTGTTTATTTCTCCTTTTAAACTATTTTTTTCCAGATATTGATCCAGAATTTCTTCAGTTAAAACAAGTATATTCCCGTTAGAGTACACTATATCTTCTATTAGTGATTCTGTGAACTTAATGGAATTTTCTTGAGTTATTATGCGTTCATACGCTTTATCGTTTATCAAAATGTTGGCATTGGTGAACTTTAAAATGATATCATCGCTCATGACTACCCCGTGCAAAGCTTTTTGTATGTATATTTATAACATCATATTATAATATTAATCTAATTTAACTCACAAAACTAAGTTAATCAATTTTAAAAATTTATGTTAAGAAAGTATATTAAAATAAATTATTTAAGGTGATAAAATTTGCCAAGGATTATAAAATTTATATTTTTCCTATTACTCTTCGGGATAATTTTTGAAGCAGGACTTTTAAGCTCGTATACTATAGTAACTTCCCAACCTCCTGATATTGGAAAAGTTATAGATATGCAGGTCAGTAAATTAACTGCTATTTGGGACAGTATAGGTATAGGTTCAAAGGTGAGCATTACTAAAACATACAATGTTACAAATGTAGATACGGTTTCACAGGCCCTTAAAAGCAAGACTCAGCTTGATGGAATTAATATTGATACCATATCGGCTATAATAGTTGGCTCAAGTGGAGGTAAAGTAAACGTGACTATTTCAGCAACAGGATATAAGGAAAATGAAACAACTGCAAATAGTTCAAATAGTGCTTTTGTAAGTGGACAAATAGTAATAAGTCCAAGTGCGACCTATAACTTGACTGCAACAGCAACTGGAGAGCAGGAAACAAGGGGCATATCAGTGGATGTTAACACCATCAAGATAACATCACTTAAACAAATAAAATCTTAAAAGAAGGATTGGTTTAAGTTAAAGCTTAAACCAACTACATTTTTTATAAAAAATAATTAATTTTGTAACATGGTGATTCGATGATCAGCGTTATAGGCATAGGGCCTTCCCGAGAAGACATGAGTATAAGAGCTTTAAATGCAATTAAGAATGCAGAGGTTATAATAGCTTACAAAGCTTACATAAAACCCATAGAAGACCTGCTTGATGGGAAAGAAATAATTAAGAAGGGAATGGGAGATGAAATAGAAAGAGCTGAAATAGCTATACAAAAGTCAAGAGAAAGTAAGAATGTTGCAATTATAAGTTCTGGAGATCCTGGCGTATTTGGGATGGGAAATGTTATTTTTCAATTAATTGGCAAGTACAGCGATGTTGAAGTGGAAGTTATACCTGGTGTAACTGCAGCAACCTTTGCAGCGTCCAAACTTGGAGCACCTCTTCACGATTTTGCAGTTATAAGTTTAAGTGATATTTTAACTCCCTTATCTGAAATAAAAAGAAAAGTGGAGTTTGCATCAAAAGGAGACTTTGTAATTGCTATATACAATCCAATGAGCAAAACAAGGAAAGAACCATTTAATGAAGCTTACAGGGTCTTACTTGAAAATAAAAAGCCATCCACTCCTGTGGGAATAGTAAAAAGTGGGGATAATGGAGTGGATACAACAGTAACAACACTTGAAGAACTTAAAAATCATGAAATAAATATGTCTACAACTGTAATTATCGGGAATTCCATGACGTATGTTCAGGATGGATATATGATAACTCCACGAGGATATATGATCCGATCAGATATACATCCCCTTTCAAAAGAGTTTTATGAGCACTTTCTAGAGGGTGAAATTGTTGAAGGTCCTAATTTAGAATGTGAATATTATCCATGCCATGAAGATGGACAGAGCTGTACTTTCTGTTACTGTCCGTTTTATCCATGTGGAGATAGTTCTACTGGAGGTAAATGGATAAAAGATAAAGGTGTCTGGAGCTGTCAGGATTGTACATGGATCCATAAGGATGAAGTGGTTAATTGTATCATGGAGAAATTCCCTGAAATCGTTAAAGAGGTAGATGACCTTAAAAAAAGGAAAAAAGATCTTTTGAAGCTGAGAAGGGAATGTATTCAGAAGGTAGGATAATTTAATCTATAAAATTCTTTTTATTTTTAATATAATATTTAAAGCAGATTTTTGTATTTGTCTGCAGTGATGTAGAGACTATCCTTGTTTAGGTTTTAAGATAGTTTCTAAGTTGTATTTTGTTTTTATACTTTTAAAATTCTTCTTTGAGATAATCATAGATTTTTTTCGGGCCATAAAATCAAAGATTTTGACGGCGGTCGAAAAACTTCGTTTTTCGTGCTACAAAAATTCTCCGAATTTTTGATTGTTAAAAAAACTTATTATTAATTTTAACCATAGTATTAAAAGTGATAAAATGATAAAGATAAAAAGGGCCTACAAAACAGGGAGTTTTGTGGCCGCAAAAATCACAGATTTTTGCAAGCTTATGAGTCATCCAGTGAAGACGATGGATTTAGAATTCTTATTGATAGGATCTGGCCTAGGGGAGTATCCAATGAAAAGGCAAATCTAGATACCTGGATGAAAGAGATTGCACCAAGCAATGATCTAAGAAAATGGTTTGCACACGACCCTAAAAAATGGAAAGAATTTGAAAACAAATACGAAGAAGCCCCCAAACATGGCATGTTTGGGGCACCAGAAATTCAATGAATTTTTGAGTGAGTTAAAAGACAAAAGTAAGCTAATTGATGAAATAAAAGAAATAGAAAAAGAATAAGAGAAAGTAACTTTAATTTATTCTGCAAAAGATAAAGAACACAATAATGCAGTTGTGCTTGAACATATACTCAGAAAATTATAGTTATTTTAATATAAAAAACCAAAATTTTTCTATTTCTTTACCTCTAGCTTGTTGGTGATATCATGAGTGAAAAAATATTGATAACAAATCTTAAAAGTAAAAATAATATTCAAGATGCGGTATCTGAAGTTAAACCAGATAGGATGATAATTATATCATCTAAAAAAGCGAAATTTAGGGATTTTGAAGTTAAAACTGATTATATAAAGATAAAAAACCGATTTGAAGATATTATCCATAAAGCTAACGCTATTTTAAATGATGTGGATGATTTTTCAATTATAGTTAGGCCAGATAGAATCGGTGTGTATCTTTTATGGCTTGCTCAAATACGTTCTTTAAATCCAACATATGTATTGAGCCATGGAGAACTTCAGCAGCTCCCTATTATCCCTACAGGTGCACTTGATGATAGAGAAAGTGAAATATTAAAATTAGCTGATTGTCATGGATTCATTGATCCTAAATCTATTAATAAAGAATTTGGAATCGCAGAAGACAGTGCAAAAGGATACTTAGAGAAATTATCTGATGTAGGGATTTTAAAATATTTTGAAACGAAGGAATTTGTACCTGGTGAAGAAAAGACGCATGCTTATTACAGCACAGACATTTTAGAAAAGGGAAAAGAGACTGAAGACTTTTATTTAATGACTGATCTTGGAAGAATAATGGTGTATATGGCTTTAACCAGTGAATAATCTATTGAAAACGATATTTATTAAAAAAACATTAAGAATAATTAATATTGGGATTAAAAAGCTTTAAATAAAAAAATAAATTAAAAATTAGTGAATTTATTATCTAAAATTAAAGGATAAGAGCTTTTGTTTAATTAAAGCTCAATTTCCNNCCGTCAAAGACTAAGACGGCGTCCCCTTCCATGAATGCGCCTAAAGTTTCACCATTTTCATAAATATTTATTTTAAGGTCTCCACCTGGAAGGTGTACAAGGACATCATTATCGAGTTTTCCAAGTTTGAATCCGGCTAGTACGCATGAAGTAGCTCCAGTACCACATGCAAAGGTCACACCAGCGCCACGCTCCCATGTAATCATGTCTATTTCGTTTTTACTTAATATTTTCACGAAATGGACGTTGATTTTCTGTGGAAATGCTTCGTGTGCTTCTATTATAGGGCCCATTTCATTTAGAGGTACATCATCAAGATCATTGGTAAATATTACGGCATGGGGGTTTCCAACACTTACAGCACTCATTTTAAGTGGATTTCCATCCACAATTAATTCGCCGTCAAGAAACTCTTCTTTGTCACTTGTCATCGGAATTTCTGATGTTTTAAAGGTTGCATTACCCATATTAACTTTTGAAGATGCTACTTTTCCATCTTCGATGGTTAACTCTACTTTTTTGGTTCCGCCGAGTGTTTCAACGTCTATATTTTCTTTATTTATGATCCCTTTGTCATATACAAACTTGGAAAAACACCTTATTCCATTTCCACACATTTCAGCTTCAGATCCGTCTGAATTGAAGATTCTAAACCATATATCTTCAGATGTGGACGGAGTAACGAATATAACTCCGTCAGCTCCAATTGAAAAACCGCGTCTGCAGAGCTCTGCTGTAATTTCTGGTTTTTTATCCTCTGGAATAATTTCTTCATTCATTTCATCGATTACGATGTAATCGTTTCCGAGTCCGTGCATTTTTGAAAATTCAATTTCTTTTAAACTCATTAATTAAGCCTCATTAAATTATAATAGTATATTTAAAGCTTTTTATAATGTAATATGGATTTTATCCCTAAGAATAATTTCATATTACATTAAAAGCTTCTGATTATAGTGATTTCCTATTTTAAAAGTCTTACAGGTACATTTTGTTTTGCAAGAACGTCTGCAAAGGTTTCCCTTTCCCTTATAACTTCACTTTTCCCGTCAGTTACAAGCACTTCGGCAGTTTTTGGGCGTGAGTTGTACTGTGATGACATTGAAAATCCGTATGCACCAGCATTTAAGATTGCAAGGATATCTCCTTCTTCAATTTCAGGCAATGGCCTGTCCCTTGCAAATAAATCTCCAGATTCACATATATTTCCAGCAATGTCAATATTCTGGGTAGCTTCTGCTTCGGGTTTGTTTGCAACCANNGATGTGGTGGTATGATCCGTACATTGAGGGGCGTAAAAGTGTGTTAAAACCAGCATCCACACCTGCAAATTTCCTGTAACTCTGTTTTATGGTATTTACTTTTGTAAGGAGCGTTGAAGCGTTTCCAACTATGTATCTGCCTGGTTCAAGGTACATTGTAGGTTTTCCAAGGTTGTATTCGTTTAATTTATTTTTAAAGAGCCCTACAATTTCTTTTGAGAAGTTGTCTATGTCAAGTTTGTTTTCATGCGGCTCGTATGGAATTCCAAGCCCGCCGCCGAAGTCTATAAATTCAAATTT
>DADN01000120.1:10250-12004 GCA_002509665.1 Methanobacterium sp. UBA8 | reverse complement strand
TCAAACCAGGCAGCTTATGGTGGGGCTATATTCAACGATGGGGGTAACATAATTTTATCAAATTGCAGTTTCACCGGTAACAGTGCCACTAACCTGGGGGGAGTTATTTACATCAGCAGCAGCAGTACTTTCAATGTTACGGGCAGTAACTTCACCCTGAATGCAGCACCCTATGGTGGAGCAGTTTTCAATGATGTTGGTGGAGTTTCAACCGAAACAAACAACACCTATAATAACAACACTGCAACAGTCAATGGAGGGGCCATCTACAATATGGGCACTTTAACCGGTAATAGCACTTTCACTGGTAACCGTGCAGTTTACGGTGGATCCATCTTCAACATAGGTACTTTAAATGAATCAGGCACCTTCAATGGTAATCAGGCAAATTATGGTGGAGCACTCTTTAACGGTGGGGCTGGAAGTACTTTAAACAACTGTATATTCACTGGAAACAGTGCAACTAACCTGGGAGGAGCCATCTATAACTGTGGCGGTAGTACTATAACTGATACTCGCAGTAAATACACTTCAAACCAGGCAGCTTATGGTGGAGCTATATTCAACGATGGAGGTAACATAATTTTATCAAATTGCAGTTTCACCGGTAACAGTGCCACTAACTTGGGGGGAGTTATTTACGTCAGCAGTAGCAGTACTTTCAATGTTACTGGCAGTAACTTCACCCAGAATGCAGCAACCTACGGTGGAGCAGTTTTCAACGATGTTGGTGGAGTTTCAACTGAAACAAACAACACCTATAATAACAACACTGCAACCACCAATGGAGGAGCTATCTACAATAATGGTAACTTAACCGGGAATAGCACATTCACCGGTAACACTGCAACCAAAGAGGGTGGGGCCATCTGGAATATTGGTGTTTTAAATGTAAGCAGCACCTTCAATGGTAACCAGGCAGCATATGGTGGGGCAGTGTTTAACTGTGGTTTAAGCACGTCAAACCTTTTAAATAACTCCAGATTCACTGCTAACAATGTAACTGGTTCTGGTGGAGCTATCTACAATGCTGGTAATTTAAAGGTAACTGGCAGTAACTTCACCCAGAACTCAGGAATCAATGGTGGTGCGGTTTTCAATGATTACAGTGGAAATTTAACCGAAATAAACAATACATACACTGGAAACACCGCAACTACTGGTAATGGGGGAGCAGTTTATAACAATAATGTTATAGGCGAGACCAACAACACTTTCACCGGTAACACTGCCAGTAATGGTTGTGGAGGAGCAATCTATAATTATGCAACCGTAACTGAATCCCGCACCACTTTCCGCAATAACACTGCAATCAATGGAGGAGCAATCTACAACGTGGCCAACCTAAGTGGGGATAACACATTCAACAGTAACACTGCAACCAATGCGGGTGGAGCTATCTATAACATTGGCACATTAAATTTAAACAGTAACTTCACAGGTAACCAGGCATACCATGGTGGTGCTATCTTCAACTGTGCAGTAATCGTTTTAAACAACACTAACTTCAACGGTAATAATGCAACTGGTTCTGGTGGAGCTATCTACAATGGTGGTGGTAATTTGAATGATACCAACACTAATTTCACCCAGAATATGGCAAGTAAGGGTGGGGCCATTTTCAATGATGGGGGAACCACTACTGAAACCAGGAATACTTACACGGGTAACACTGCAACCACTGGATATGGGTCAGTTATCTATAATTATGGTGGAAATTATAGGGTGAATTATTCAAGAATAACCGATAACAC
>DADN01000120.1:7999-10215 GCA_002509665.1 Methanobacterium sp. UBA8 | reverse complement strand
GATATCCTGACTGCAGGAAGGGTCACCAGTACAGTTAACACTACCACATGGATAGTATTAACCATCACCGCAAATCCAGTGAACATTCCAAGGGGTGGAAGTTCTACCATAACCGTTGATCTGTTACACGATAATACTGGTGCCAGTGTAAGTGATGTAGTGCCCTATACTGGAGAAGTGAGTTTCACCACTACCAGTGGAAATATCACCAATTCCAACATAACCAATGGTATAGCAACTACTACATTAAATGCAGGTACAGTTAGTGGTACTGCTACTGTTACAGCTACCCTGGATGATATGACAGTAACTAAACTGGTAACTGTTACCTAAAAATTTGAAAAATAGGAATGTTGAAAAATAGGAATGAAAATTCTCTTTAGTTTCCACAAGTCCGGGAATTTTTTTTCTTTTTCCTTTTATTTTCTCCGTATAAGGTTCAAAGATTTTTCCTCACTATATATGGTGGAATTTATTCATTTTACCCCATTTCAGGGATTTTTTATATTCTCTTTTTTAATTAGGAAGAAAATAAACATTTTATTTGTTGAATAGTGAATCCATTAATTATTAATTCTTTATTTGAATTATTAGTTAGGAATTCTTAATTTGAATCCTTTAAATTATTGAATTATGTATTATCGAAGACTTAAGACTATAAAATCCTTATTTTCATAGACTACTGTTGCAAAATTAGGTAATATCTCATCTAGATTGTCATGAATATCCCCACTGTAATAAAATAATGGATACATAGCCCCATCATATTTCACCCTATAAAACGTTCCATTAGTTGACTGGAAGGATAATCTCTTATCCAAAATTACATAGCCAATACCAATTTCTTTAAAGTATTGTTTTAATGAAGGTGAACTCGTGAACTCTCCAAAATCATCCCCACTAAGGGGCATGCTTGTTTTGGCTGTTATAAACGTACCGACATAGGGATTGTTGGTTAATATAGTCTTATTTTTATTTCCATTTTTGTCAAACCAGTTGGCCAGATCCACCATGGAATCAGTGGGTGTGATCTGGACTGTTCCATACTGATTTTCAACATTATTATAGGCTATCTGAGGATTTTCCATAACTATAACGCCACTAAATGTAGCTAATAATAACATTGATACTAAAAATGTGGTTCTGAATTTCTGGGAGGAAAACCTCTTGTAATCTTTGAGTTTATAGTAAACCTGGCTTAAACCAAATCCACCCAGAATAGAAACTGGAATTAAAATGTAGGTTAGTAATCTGAAAGATAGAATATTTACCCCAAATAAATTGGCATTGATCAATAAAAAAACCAGGATAATCCAGGTGAATATGAAAATATCTTTTTTCTGTCTTTTTTTAAGGGCAAAAAGTGCTCCGATTAAGGCAAATATCCCAGTTAATATGCCAAGTTTTCCATAACTTAACATATTTATGGGTTGATTTAGGGAATTAGAGAGGATAATCTGGTTTATTTCCATATTTCCATTATTTAAAATATTATTAAAGACATTGGGGTATGATGCGGATAATACAGTCACTCCCACTGCCAACAACATTACAGGTAAAAGAAGGAAAGCCCCGTAATTTTTTATAACCTGAATATCTCGATATAAAAAGAGTTCCACCAGAGTAAATGCGGTTATCACTAAAAATAGGACTATGGGAACTGCTTGATGGGTCAGCAGTGTGATTATGAATAAAAATCCGGCCAGAATTGCGTATTTAAATGATTTCTCAGTTATGGAATAATAATAACAATAAATAGATAGGGTGAGGAATATTAATGCTAAATTTTCAGGTAATGGATAGATCAGGCGAGTGCCCAATATTAAGCTGGATAATACCAAAAATCCAGCTGATATACCTGCTATGTTTCCGTAAAATTTACGTCCCACATAGGTAACCGATAGTACCAGGAACATTACCAGGAATGGCTGAAGAAACCGGGTTATCTGGAAAAAATCAGTTTTAAACAGAATACCCAGGGCCGCTATTAAAAGATGGAATAGTGGAGGGTAGCCAATACTTCCACCATAGGGTACATTGATGAGTGGATTTGTAAATACCAATCCATATTTGGCATAGACATCTGCTAATATTACATGATAAATAACATCCCAGCTTAAAGGCCACTGGTATTTTAAAGTGGGGATTAAAGCTAATAGAAAAGCGATTATGGCTGGTGAAAGCCAGATGAATTTTTTTAAATCATCTTTATTAAT
>DADN01000120.1:0-7963 GCA_002509665.1 Methanobacterium sp. UBA8 | reverse complement strand
CCACATCACTTTCTTGTTTTACTTTTAATGTATATTCTGGAGCCTCCATTATCAAAAATTCGACTTTGATTATTGAATAAATTTACTGCATCTACATAGTCCAAACCAGTGTTAGTAACACCTACCATCTTATACAGTACAAATGAATTGGTTACGATGTTATTCGTACCAAAAAAGAAGTAAATGTTATCTTTATAGGGGTACTGTTTGGTCAAATTTTTGTTTAAAACAGTTAAATTGGAGCTGTTGGTTGAGTTAGATAAAGAAGCCCCGTAAAGTCCAAACTTATTAATTATTGGGGCTCGATAATCATCAGCCACAACCAAATCCCCCAGCGCATTGGTATTGGCAGTCTTATAATTCATTTTCAGATTTATACTGTGATTAGTTATCCATATCATCCCATTGTTTTCCAGATCATTATAAACTGGGCTGTCTAAGCTTGAATTTAAAGCAATGGAGTTAGAATCGTCATTAGCCAATGAATAAATTAATCCTGAATTGAACAATAAATATATAATAAAGAATACCGACAATATTTTGATGGATTTATCTTTAAAATTCTTTATCTCCAGGTTGAATTTTTCATTTAAAATTTTACGTATAATTTTCAGAAATGCTAAACCACCAATAACAATAGCAGGAGCTAAAAAGATCAATACAATTTGGTATAATCTTTCTGTATTAAATGCACTGGAGAGGTATGGTAAGACAAGGGATCCAACCAAGATTATGGCACTAACTATCATGAATGTTAAATACTCTTTTTTAATTTTAAATCTATTATACAGAAGCAGGTAGAGTAGACCTAACATGAGAAGAACCTGTACAAATATATTGATATATTTACTCAGTGAATGTAAGGGGGTGTATGAAGCCTGAAGGATTGCAATACTCTGCACGAAAGAGGGATCCATTACGGCTGCTATTCCAGTTTTTACCATTAAATATAGGATGTACAGTAAGGTATTGAATGTATTGGAAACTGAGGTGAACATGTACCAAGTCATGGCGCAAACAAAAAAGAACACCACGTAAGTTAAGTTTAGAATTTTATTTTCCTTATAATACTTTTTTGTATAAAATTTAATTTTTCTCTTGAAGATCAGGTTGAAGAAGTAATTAACAAAGTTCTGAATTTTAGGAAATTTCATTACCCACATTAAAATGTACACCATCATCACTGAGAACATGAAGAAATAAGCAAGGCCGTAATGAGAAAATACCAGGGCAACCCCAAAAATTATGAAAAGAATAGATCTGCGCAGGTAATCAATTTCTTCACTGATCATCACCATTAACAACAGGACTAAAAAGATTTCACCAATTTCCTGTCGGGCCAGTGAGATCATCTCCATATAAAATGCAAAAAAGGATATGAAAATGAAGGTGGATAAAAATGCTATTTTATAATTAGTTTGTTTTTTAAAGATATCATATAATCCTAAAGGCACTAATGCAAATAATAATGGATAAATAATCTTAAATACCCAGTTTAAATCCATTTTTAGGATAATTGAAAGCAGAGGGGCTAGGATAGTCACACTCAGCATGGAATTAACCACGAAATTAAATTCTGACACCCAGTATGAATTAATAATTACCATGTTAGCCAGATAATACTCATTCTGTATATCCCATCCTGAAATGTAGTTAGAAATCAGGGAGGTGTGAAGTAAAATACTGGCAGACATGATAAATACGAGAAGGGGATACAGTTTTTTGGGGATCTTATCATATGCGAATAAAATCACTATTAAAGCTAAAAGCAGAATAAACAATACTAACAGGGTATTAATCCCATAAAAATTCATTAAATAAGTTCCAAAAATTACTAAAAGCGGAAGTAACAGCACTGCTAATGTAGAGGGGGATAGTAATATAGCACTGTTGATATAATCTGGGTTAGCATACTCCTTATCCCTTCGATAGCATATCAGCGACAAAATAATCACAAATAAACTTATGGTTGTCATTAGGGGGATTATGGATATGGGTTTAGCAACCCCTATCACTGGACCTAGCTGGTTTAATAAAAAACCCAGCAACATCAGACTGATAATACTCAGTCCTACTGTAAATAGAATTGTTTGAACTGATCCCAATTTGTGCATTTTTAATATTCTAATGATTAAAATACCGGGGACAATCAAAAGGTATATCAGCGGTATTAACTCTCTTAAAATGGGAATTTTTAAACCTAAAGCATCCATGGCTATTAATCCTAGAAATAGAAGCTGTAAAATAGAGATAACCTTGAGAAATTTTTTCATTTCCCAATCATTCATCTGGAAAAAATTATCTATCTGCATTTTTAGCCCACCCAATCATTGTGATAATAATGATAAAATATCAAACAATGAATTATACCCATTCAATGTTAATTTTATCCATATATCTGGGATTTTTTTAAATAGACTTCTAGTCCATTTATAATCCCTAATCAATACATATCATTACATTAAAGATTTAATGAAATATTGTAATTTCATCAATATACATCTATCCTTCATTTAACCTATTAAATATTCTTAAAAGTTTCTTCTCATTTGCTTTTTTACTATAATATTTTTCAACATATAATCTAGCATTTTTAGCTATGTTAATCAATTCATCACTAAAAACATGATTATTCAATCCGCAGACTAAATCATCTTCTTCTAAAACATAGATCTCCTGGCCGGGTTTAATATTATACAAACCAACGATCCCTTTCGGCGTTGTAAATACCGGTACTGAACAGGCCATGGCTTCAATTATCTTATTTAAAGGTCCCAGTGTAGCTACCCTTGAAGGGACTAATACGCCATCCAGAGAGGATAAAACATTGACGTAATCATGGATGCTGTTCATGTAACCAGTATACTCAATTCGCGGATGTTGAATCTTATCATGACATTTGCCTATTATCCTGAAGCTTATTCTATCATCAAACTGGTCAATATTTTTCCTTAAAAATTCCAGGAAGTACTGGTTACTAAACTCATCAAAGGGACCAATTAAACCTATAACCTTCTTATTAGCATTGATTTTTTTGTTAACATCTGGGATGAACAGTTCCTCATCAATGAATACATGGACTAACTCAATATTTTTATTGTAACTGTAATATTCGTAGATATTCTCAGATAAAGCCACGATGTAATCTGAATGTTTTATTGCAAATTTTTCAAGGATCTGGAAAAAGAATATTTTAAATGGGTGGGCTTTTCTTTCTTTAAATTCTTCAGATATTATGGTATGGGCTTCAAAAATAATTTTATAATCATAGAATCGTTTTAGGATAAAATAGGTTAAAAAACCAAACCAATCACTGGAACAGTAAACAAAATCAAAATCATTACCCGATAATAATCCAAATAATTTAAGGTTCCACAGTTTTGTCCCAGCTGGTCTCACTATGTGGATGGGTATACCGTTAATTTCATTCAGATCGCTGCTGGATCTGTTGATAAAACAGGTGTCAAAATTATTTTTAAGTAACTCTGCAACCCTTTTGGGCCTAACAGTAGTACCTTCATCATCGAAAATATCCACAACAACTGAAATTGCAATTTTATCCATGAAATATACCTGTATAAATATTATAATCACAAATTTTAATATTGAACGTTAAATCTACTTGAAAACCCTAGACAAATTTTAACCATATGATCCTGTAGTAAAAACTACATCTTAACTATTACTATTCATCAAGTGAAGTCTATCAATGATTTATGCCATTAACGATCCTTTAAGGAACCTCCTGCATATCAACAATTCTATTTAGGAACCTTTTGATTATTACGATTCTTTATTAGGGACCTCTTGGTTATCTAAAGATTCTTTATTAGGAACTTTCTTGATTATCAACGATTTTCCAGTAATGATTCATAGAGTTTAAGAGTTTCTGTAGCGATATTCTTCCATGAATATTTTTTAATTCCTTTAAGAGCGTTTTCAGAGAATTTTGTACCGATTTCTGGATTCTGCAACAGTAAATTTAAATTATCTTCCAATTTTTCTGCATCATCAGGTGGAACCAGCAAACCATTAACATTATTTTCAATAATATCAGGAATACCCCCAATATCTGAAGCCACAACTGGAACTTCACTGGCCATTGCCTCTAAAATAGCAAGAGGATAACATTCCGTACTCATGGTGGAAGGTAAGCAGAAAATATCCGCAGATCCATAATAAAGAGATCTCATATTTTTTTCTACGAAACCCGCAAATATGACATTGTCCTGAATATTCCATTGTCTGGCAAGTTTTTTAAGTTCATCTTCCATATTACCATTTCCTGCAAAAAGTAGTATAGTATCTGGTTGATTTTTTAAAACTTCCCTGAAGACTCCCAGTAAAATATCCGGGCCTTTATATGGGGTTAAATAGCCGAAAAATAGTATAACCTTGCATTCCATGGGTAAATTCAATTGTTCTCGACATTCAGATTGGGAGTAGTTCAGTTGGAATTCATCTAAATCAATGCCATTTGGTATTACACTTATTTTATCCCGGTATTTGCTTAAATATTTGGATTTTTCAGCATATAATTTAGAGGGGGATATTATGATGTTTGCATAGGAAAGTAAATCACTGACAAATCTGTTATTAATTGAAACTCCAATTTTACGGGCGAAACTACCATAATCAGGATCCCAGTCACCGTGATAGGTCAGGATCAGTGGAAGACTTTTCTTTCGGGCGTATCTGTAAGCAGCGAAGGGTCCCGGTGGCATATCGAATGAAACATGGACCAGATCTACATCATGTTTAAGGGGTTTATGGAATAATCCCAGGGAAATAGGAGAAGTTAACAACTTAATTTTAGTTGCATATCTGTAAATTTCCATTCTTCCATCTCTATCAAGATGGTCTCCAGAATCAGCAGAGGTTGTGAAAACTTTGATATCAACATCACTCTTTGAAATCTCATTAACCAGGGAATGGGTTGCTAATGAGGAGCCTCCACAAAAATAGTTTGGATTGGAAACACTGTAGGGAAATGTTGATGAAAAATAACCGATTATCATTATTACCTCAAACTCTATTTTTAGTCCATTAATCAAAGTTTTTGCCTATATCAAAGTTTATTTCTAGCCCTAATTAAAGTCTATTTCTTAACAGTTAATCAAATTAATATTCCACTTTATTAAAATTCCGTCTTTTATTAAATAAACTATATCCTAACAGTAATACTGACTTTCCCATGACAAACAGTTAATGCATAGTTTTAGTTAAAATTTCTAGATCAACTGGTAAGAAATTTGAAATAAGACATGAATGATTTACTTAACAGCTTAAATTCATCATATGCATGTTTTCCACTTATATTTTTCAATGCTATGGCCATGTATCCCGTGGAAATGTAATAATTCTTTAATATTCTACCTGCCTGGGCTTCAATTTCCTCATTACTCAAATGAGGATAGGATACTATGCATTTTTGGAATCCATCTTCATCTAAAGATTTCTCCAGATCATCGGTAAGTAGATAATTGTTTGATTTACAGTATTCATAGAATTCAGTTCCGGGTATGGGAGTGGCAACTGATACCTGTAACAGATCAGGTTTAACTTCATTTATCAATTCGGTGGTATCATTTATACTGTCAAAATCTTCTCCTGGGAATCCTATTACAAAATCTGCTAAAATTTTCAATTTAGCTTTTTTGGCATTTTGTGTAAATTCCCTTAATTGCTCTACAGAGATGTCTTTTTTAATATTTTCTAAAATTTTAGCATTACCTGACTCATAACCCACATCCAACAATCTACAGCCTGCCTGTTTCATCAGCTGCATGGATTGATAATCAAGATTGGCTTTTGTCTGACAGCTCCAGGTAAAATCAGTATCTAGATCCATGATTTGTTTACAGAAATTCTGGAGATGATTTTTATCTATGGTAAAAGTATCATCTTCAATGAATATTTCTTTGACCTCCGGAAGGTTCTTTTTAATGTAAATAAACTCATCAACTATATTTTCTACAGATCTAACCCTGTATTTTCTTCCCATTAAAGTTTCAGGCCATGAGCAAAATGTGCAACGATTAGGACATCCTCTTCCTGTGAAAATTTGAACCATGGGATATAAGGAATGATTCAAGAAATAGTCCTTGATATTTAGATGTTTTTTGTAAACCTCAGATACAAATGGAAGATCCTCAAGATCCTCCGATGAACTGATAATGCTTGGATGATCTATCAATTTCCCATCATCATTCCTGAAGGTTACACCGGGCAGATCTTCTACAACCCCATCTTCTAAGGATTTTACTAAGTTTTTAAGGGTAAAATCATATTCAAAGGGAGCTAAAAAATCTATTCCCTCACCTATTATTCTTTCTTTATACTGTGAGGTGGGAGGTCCCACCAGAACTGATTTAGCACTGTCCGATTCGGTTAATGTTTTTAAAGTGTTCACATCATTTTTTAAGCTTTGAAAATTGGATTCTGAAACTATGAGTTCTGGTTTAAATTTATCCACATCACGTAGGGTATCCTCTAAGTTCCAGTTTCTGGCCACGGCATCTACCAATCTAACTTTATGCCCTTCTTTTTCTAAAATTCCCGTAGCATAAGCTAACCATATGGGATAATATAATGTTCCGCCCCTACCTTTGGCTGCCCATCTGGAACTTCTACTGTAATCTTCAGTGAAATATGGATTTAAAAGATATATCTTCATAATTTCAGTTTCCTTTGCTTATGGTGGATTCGTTACTTTCATGAATTACCAAGTATGATTTAACGGGTTTTTTGTGAATTTTCCGTTTTTATGAACCTTTTTTTTTACTGGCTCTGGTAGATTCTGCCTTATCCCATTTGGTACTGGTTTCTCCTAGTATGAATTTTTTCCATGCTACTAAAATTAAAAATTCGTTAAGTAGAACATATTTGATTAAGTTTAACTTTGATAGGCCATTTTTGGAGCTATTGGAATTTGGTAGTAATCTGATTAGGCTTGCCAGCAGTATGAAAAGAACCACGCTTAAACATATAATGGCGATGATCATGATGGGTAATGGTAATAAAACAAAGGTTATTAAGACCAATAGCAGGTTAAACGGTGAAAACATTCGTAATGTTTTATGCGAAAATAAGAATAAAGAATGATAATCATTCACTAATAAAAATTGACCTGGATGTTTGAATATGCATTGAATTGTACCTAGACTGGTTCTACTTCGTTGTTTAATTTGATCTCGTGGATTTGTAGCTGCATGTTCGTATACTTTTGCGTTAGGTTGATATTTTACATAGTAACCTTCTTCACGTATTCTTACCATTAAATCCAAATCTTCACTTATTATATTTTCATCAAAATGGAAGAACTTTTTCCGACACGTACTGGTAGATCCTATCATGGTACCGATGGAATCTATGGTAGATTCGCCCTTAAGCATCATATCCTCTAAATTCCAGTAAAAATTCTCAGAATTGGGTGAAGCTTTATCATTATTTATTATATTGTAACTCCCACAAACTGCTCCCACCTTCTCATCCTTAAATTTAGAAGTCAGCTCTAGCAGTATATTCTGGTCAAACATGGAATTAACATCACTGGATAATACCAATTCACCATTAATATCTTTACTAGCTATATTCAATGAATTTGACTTTCCTAATCTATGATTTTTCTTTATAAACTTTATTGGTGGATTTTTTGCTTTATGACTTGCTAGGAATTCATTTATTAACTTCACTGTATTATCTTCAGATTTATCATCTATGATTATGATTTCATATTTATCCTGGGGATAATTTAAATTCACCAGGTTATCTAATCTTTTTTTAATCACATCTTCTTCATTAAAAACTGAAATCACTATGGATACAAAGGGATAGTGGGGTTCGGAACTGTTATTTATATTAGAATATTTTTTTGCCAAACTACCCATAACTATAGGATAACCCGCAAATTCCCATAATGATAAAATTAGGAATATTGAAAATAAAATTTCAAACATTTTTT
>DADN01000254.1:1865-7696 GCA_002509665.1 Methanobacterium sp. UBA8 | reverse complement strand
AAAAATCATAGATTTTTCGACGGCCCTCAAAATGGAGATGTGGTATATTTTATGATAATTAATAACATTAAAACAGGTTTAAGGACTGTATTTTTCAATATAAATGTTGGAAATCATTAATTAGAAATCGTTCAGAAAAATCATACTCATATCTAATGATGTTAATAGAAATTTTCTAAAAAATTTATTCAGCTTATTTTTTTAATACATATTAAATTATAAGGTTTATACTTGTTTTTAAACCAGAAATCTTTTGATATTTCATTAAAATCTGAAATTACGCATTCAACTGTGTAGATATCTTTAGATACAAACCATTTTTCGATTTTCTCCACTAGTTTTTCTCCAATTCCTTTATTTCGATGTTTTTCTGTTATGCATAGTTCTACTATGGTCCCTACCTTGTCTTCTTTATAAACAGGTGGAAGCTGCGATTCTTCAGCCATTAAGTAACCTACAATTTTGTTTTCAATTTCACAGACTAGAACTATGCTATCGCGGTTTTTAAGAATTTTTTTAAGATAAAATTCGTAGATTTGCCGTGCATCGGGTTTAATATCATATATGCTGCTTTTTTGGATGTGGAAATTCATCATTTCTTCCCATAAATCCACAATTGATTCTGTGTCATCTACATTCGCTTCTCTTATCATGTTATCTTCTATGAAATCTCTTAAAAATTCTACCATTCCGTAATCCATCACTTCTTGATGAATTGTAACCCATTTTAAATCATTTTCAATATATAATCTTCTTTGAAAGCCTTACAGTGAAATGGAATCAAAATGTGTTTATAACCCTATATCTTCGTCCCATAATTTGGGGTGCATTTTAATGAAGCTGGACATCATTTCAATACATGAAGGATCTTGAATAACTTCTAAATTAACTCCTCTGGATCTAAGTAATTCTTCTTCACCCATGAAGTTCTTATTCTCTCCTATTATCACTTGGGGAATTCCGTAAAGCAAAATAGCTCCAGAACACATTGGACATGGTGATAATGTGGTATAAAGAATACATTCGTGGTAAAAAGCCCCCGAATGGCGCCCAGCATTCTCTAGCGCGTCCATTTCACTGTGAAGTATTGTACTTCCATTTTGCACGCGCCTGTTATGTCCCTGACCTATGATTTTGCCTTTATGGATAAGAACAGACCCAATTGGAATTCCTCCTTCAGATAGTCCTTTTTTTGCTTCTTCCATTGCTGCTTGCATGAATTTATCCATTTAAGATCTCCGGGGAAGTAATATTTTACAGAATTACTATGTTTTCATTCTAGTTATATTAAATATTGAATTCTGGATTTGATAGTTTTATACTGCCTCTAAATTACATCAATTGAAGTTGATTAATTATTCTCATATTTCAATTAAATTTAACTCTAAAAATTTTCTTTTACTTCTTAATTTTTAGACTTATGGCTGCTGCTTTTTAGGATTATATCTGTCCACGTTCTTTTAATCTCCAGAGTTTTCTCTAACTCTATTACTTACTTTTCTATCATATCCTTCCCATTCTTCAAGGAATTTATCCAGAAATTGCTCCATAAATTTGTGTCTTTCTTCTGCTAGCTCTCTGGCAGTTTCAGTATTCATTAAATCCTTTAAAAGCAGTAATTTTTCATAGAAATGATTTATAGTCGGTCCATTATTGTTTTTGTAATGCTCAAATGATTCGTGCATTACAGGTTTAATATCGGGGTTATACATTTCGCGCCCTTTATATCCTCCATAAGCGAACGCTCGACCTATGCCAATAGCTCCAATAGCATCTAATCTATCTGCATCTTGGACAATCATGCCTTCAATGGTTTTCATGGGCGTTTTAACTCCAGCACCCTTAAAAGATATATCTTTAATAATCTCAATTATGTGTGAAATTATATCTTCATTAACATGCAACTTTTCAAGCCATTCTCGTGCAACTTCTGGGCCGATATTTTCATTCCCTCCGTGGAACTTCCAGTCTGCTATATCGTGCAGTAAAGCTGCAAGCTGGATCACAAATAGATCCGCATTTTCTTCTCTGCCGATATAGGCCGAACTTTT
The DNA here is from genome assembly GCA_002509665.1 of Methanobacterium sp. UBA8. Lineage (GTDB taxonomy): Archaea > Methanobacteriota > Methanobacteria > Methanobacteriales > Methanobacteriaceae > Methanobacterium_D. Next base: position 5,645 of record DADN01000254.1, on the reverse strand, counting down.
CCAAACACGGTAAACATGCCACCAGTCGTGTCCAGAACTTTCTCCCTGTAATTTGCTATGCACAAATTTCTCGGTTTCTATGATAATTTTTTCAGGGTCCATAGTAATTGAAAGATACCTAAAAAAATAAAAAGTTTTTGAAAAAAAATATGTAGTTAAAAAGAAGTTACTATAATTCACCTTTAGTAATTTCTTCTTAAGTAATGAATAAGCTTCATTTGTTAGCTTTGAAACCTTTAAACACAGTCAAAATTCTTTGAATTTTGACAGTGTTTAGGGCATGTAAAAAATCAAAGATTTTTTACGGTTGCAAAACTTTCGAAAATTGAAAATTTTCGATGTTGCAAATCGAAGATTTGCAAACTTTCAGTTTTGCAAACACCGAAAATCATAGATTTTCGAGTGAAATAAGAAAGCTAAAGATGCTCTGATTTACTATAATTCGCCTTTAGCAATTTCTTCTTTTAAGTAGGGAATAAGCCCTCCTTTATCCAGTATATTGCGCATGAATCCAGGTAATCCTTTGATGGTGAATTCTTCTCCAGTGGTTAAATTCTTTAGAATTCCTTTCTCCATATCTATTTCAAGTTCATCTCCTTGCGAAACATGTTTGGAGATGTCTTTTATTTCTATTAGAGGTATACCCAAGTTTATTGCATTTCGGTAGAATATTCTTGCGAATGATTCTGCAACTACTGCAGAGATTCCTGCACCTTTCATAGCGATAGGTGCGTGTTCTCTTGATGAACCGCAGCCGAAATTTTTACCTCCAACAATTATATCTCCTTTTTTTACTTTTTTAGGGAATTCTGGGTCTGCACCTTCCATTAAATGCTGTGCAAGGTCTGATTCACATCTTAAAACCAGATATCTTCCAGGGAGGATTAGATCTGTATCTATATCATTTCCGAATTTCCATGCTTTTCCTTTCATAATAACCACCTTTTTATAGGTTCCTCGGATCTTCGATTTTTCCTGTGATTGCAGATGCTGCTGCCACTGCTGCAGAACTCAGGTAAACTTCACCTTCGCTGCTGCCCTGCCGTCCTTTAAAGTTTCTGTTTGATGTTGAGAGGCTGACTTCACCTGGCCCAATGAGCCCTATGTGTCCTCCGAGACATGGTCCACAGCAAGGGTTGCAAACAAGTGCTCCAGAGTCTACGAAAATGTTCATTAACCCTTCGTTAAGTGCTTTGGTGTAAACTTCACGTGAAGCAGGAATTACGAGCATTCTGATGCTGTTTGAAACTTTATTTCCCTTAAGAATCTTTGCAGCGTCTCTAAGATCCTGAATTCGGCCGTTAGTACATGATCCAAGGAAGACCTGGTCAATAGGTGTTCCTTCAACTTCAGAGATACCGTGAACATTATCCACATTGTGTGGGCATGCGATTTGTGGTTCAAGATCGCTAACGTCAATGTCCATAATTTCAAGGGATGCAGCATCGTTATCTCCTTTAATTATATTGTAAGATTTGTTGGTACGGTTTTTAAGGTAATTCACTGTTTTTTGATCTGGTTCAACGAGCCCTGTTTTACCTCCCATTTCAATAGCCATGTTACACATAACCATCCTATCTGAAACTGACATATTGCTTGTGGTTTCACCTGCAAATTGACATGCTTTATATGTTGCACCGTCAGCACCAATCTGACCGATAATGTTGAGTATTACATCTTTAGCATAAGTATAATCGGGTAATGTTCCTTCTATGTTGAATTTGATTGTTTCTGGTACTTTAAACCATAATTTTCCTGTTGCAAAAACCATTGACATGTCTGTTGAGCCTATACCTGTTGCAAAAGCTCCTAAGGCTCCATGTGTACATGTGTGGGAATCAGTTCCGACTACAATTTCTCCAGGAACTACATGTCCTTTTTCTGGGAGAACCTGGTGGCATACACCTTCTCTAACATCGTAAAAATTGGTTATTCCCTGTTCTTTTACGAATTTTCTCATTATCATATGGTTTGTGACTGCATCAAGTGAGTCTGCAGGTACTTGATGGTCAAAAAGGATCACAATTTTCTCAGGATCCCAGACTTTAGGAACCCCTATCTTCTCAAAAGCTTCCACAGATAGAGGTCCTGTAAGGTCGTGGGTCATTGCAACATCGATGTTAGCCATGACCACGTCTCCAGCGTCGACCTCTTTTTTACCAGAGGCTTTTGCAAATATTTTTTCTGCTATTGTCATAGACATAATATTCCTCCTGTTATTGACATCTTTAAAATGATTTTTTACCACCTATTAAACACCATAACATGTGCTTAGAGAATACATCAGTTTCAGTAAAACCTATCTCTTTTAGGCAGTCTAATTGAGCTAAAAAAGGCTCATGAATGTCATCTCCTTCCTGTTTAGGAATATGAGCGTTATCTAAATTTCTTTTTTTCCAGCTGCTGAATTTTTCCATCCATGCTTCATAAGAGCTGGATAAATCATCAGGGATTATATATTTTTGTTCTTTAGTGTGATGAACCCAATAATAAAGGTTTTTTAAGTAACTTTCTTCGGTTATGGTCTTCATTTCATCGATATTAAAAAACCAGCCGCCTTTCTCCAGCACATCATAACATTTTTGGTACAGTTTCTTTTTATTTTCAGTTTGAAGGTGGTGGATTGCAGACATGGATGTAATTACGGTGGGTTTTTCTGTAATTTTGGATTCCCAGTTTTTGCAAAAATCAGACTTGATATAATTCACTCTGTCTGCGTATTTCTGTAATTTTTCCTTTGCAACAGACATGAACTCATCAGAAGAATCTAGATAGTAGCAGGTTGAATCTGGAAACTCTTTCAGTGCCTTTTCAATTAAAATACCGCTTCCAGCTCCTAAATCTAAAAGGACAATTTCCTCCATATTTTCAAATTTTAAGATATCTATCACTGCGTTCTGCAGGAAATCATATCCTGGTACCATTAGCTGACACATTTTATCATAGTTAACTGCCATTTTTTGCAGGTGAAAACGGTTTTTATCTATTTGTTCCATAATAACCTCCTTTACTATTTCGTTTGTATTTCTAATTAGTTTTGCAAAACTAACTATGTCATTGAAAAAAATTACAGTCCCGATGTGGTAATTTTATCTACAATTTTGATGAAGCTTTCAACTTCATCTTCATTTAAAACATTTAAGATCTTTTTAATCGCATTTTTGTGAACTTGCATGTGTATCTTAATTATTTTTTCGCCTTTTGGTGTTAGCTGAAGGAAATAAAAGCGCTTATCATCATTGGATTGAATTTTAGTTACAATATCTCGATCTATTAACTGATTAATAGCTACAGAAACTGTGGACTTTTTAACTTCCAGCATCTTTGCTACCTCAGACACACTTATATTTTCATGTTTGTTGATTAATTCAATATAATACAATTGGCGCAAGGTGAAACTTTTCAAATCACCGCTTAGGATCTGATTCTGGAAGTTTCCCATAAGCTCGGTTAATCTATCAACTGCCTCTACCAGTTCAAGTTCGTAAGTCATACATTTCATTCCTCTTGAGTAAATAGTTTTATCTAACTAACTATTATATAAAACTATTGGAAAGTTTTCATTTCAATGTTCGTTATTTGATACTAATTTTGAATAGTTGTAACTGCTTATTTTTACTTTTAAATTCATTTAATGGCTTAAGATAAGAAAATATATTAAACAAAATCAATATAATTATTAAAAAGGTTGAGAAAATTTTATAGCTTGAAACAAAAAATTGAGGTGAAAAAATAGCAAGTATTAAAGAGATTAAATCTATTGAATTAACTTCTTTTACA
>DADN01000254.1:0-1810 GCA_002509665.1 Methanobacterium sp. UBA8 | reverse complement strand
ATTATAAATGGGATGGGTGTAGCATCAGTTGTTATTCTTCCAATAACGTCGTATTTCTTGATTATGGCGGTGAGTTTTTTTAGCGGGCTGCTTTATAACAGGATAACCTCCAGATTATGTGGTATAAAATTAGGATTGGATAACAATGAAATAACTCAAATACCCGTAAAGCCATTTACTCTAATTATAGCAAGTATTGAAGCAATATGGGCATTTATCATTGGGTTATTTCTGGCAGCAGCAATTGTACCTTTTACAGACATTATAATCAGGTTAATCAACTTTACAGCCAGTGCAATTGAAAGGAGCATTGATATTAGCGGGACAACTCTTTTAATCAACACAGTTTTAGGGACAAATGGTATTATGCTGGCATTAATTTTAATAATTGGATTGCCAATTGTAGTCTTTGTATATGGAATTGTTAGCAATGGGTTATTTGCAGTATTCTACAATTATATAGCCACAAAGTTTATCAAAATGCAGTTGGATATTGGAGTAATTTCGGGAAATCTGCACGAAATAAAGTCTTTACCTGTCGTAGCTGCTGCAGCACCACTTTCAGGAGCCGTATTTGCTGCATTCGGAGTTATTATGGGACTTATAACATTGTTATCTCTTGCTGTAACTGGAAATCCAAGTGTTGGAAATATAATAAATGACATTACAATCATTGTATTAAATGGTATAAGCTATTTTCTGGGTTATTTCTTGATTTTTGCTTTAATTGCAGTGATTTATAATTTTTTAGCGCCAAAAGTTGGGGGAATTAAATTATATCTGGAATAAGTCAGGTATCTATTTTAAATAATTCATAACTAGGTTAATTATCTAACTAAAAAGAAATAGCGATGTGTTGTTTACAATTAGTTATATAAATAGAATGTACATAATTTATAGATGGGCCTAATGATTATATCTCAAAAGATAAATGCGATTATTCAATTAATTAGAGTTGATTTATCATTTGCAGCAGGAATTTGTGTTGTTATTGGGGAAATAGTAGCATTTGGTGGATTTCCTTCAATTTATAGCATTATGCTAGGTTTTATAGTCGGATTTTTCGTATCAACATCTGCTCTTATTCTCAATGATTATTTTGATATAGAAATTGATAAAATAAACAGGCCAAAAAGGCCATTACCGTCTGGAATGATTAAGCCATATGAAGTTGTTCTTTTATCAGTAATTACCACTCTTATTGGACTCGTTTCAGCATTCTTAATTAGTTATACTGCTTTAATTGTGGCGTCGGTATTCTGGATCATTGGATTTTTGTACAACTGGAAATTCAAGAGAACAGGTTTACCTGGTAATTTGATGGTAAGTTCTTCTGTTGCAGTTACATTCATTTTAGGCGGAATTGCAGTTGGGAAACCATGGAGTCCAGTTGTATGGTGTTTTAGTCTTATAGCTTTCTTCGTTGATCTTGGTGAAGAAATTGCCTCAGATGCAATGGATATGGCAGGAGATGCAAAAATAAACTCAAGATCCATTGCATTAAGCAGGGGTAAAGACACCGCGCTTAAAATTGCAGGTGTTTCATTTGCAGCAGTTGTTTTTGTAAGTTTTATTCCAGTTATTTTCGGCTGGCTGGGAACAGTTTACCTTGTCATGATATTATTTATGGATTCATTGATTATTTTTTCAACTTACAAACTATTGAAAAGTCAAACTTTAGAAGAAGGCCGATATTATGCACGTATGCTGTATTTAGGAGCTACAGTAGGTCTGGTGGGTTTTATAATTGGCCAAATAATAGTATAATATTTCATAAACCTTTAAATCAGGAGCTGAATATAATTTTGGT
>DADN01000250.1:43187-48277 GCA_002509665.1 Methanobacterium sp. UBA8 | reverse complement strand
CAGATTTTAATCGGCTGGAATTAGGATTAGTTACAAAATCTGGGACGTTAAAAGAGTAGGTTCTATCAATAAACCCTTTAGCCTGAGAAGTAAGCTCCCCATAATAAACACCCGATACTAAAACTAAAATATCGGATTCTCTGACAGATTCAAGGACTTCCTGCAGGTCATCATTAATAATACATTTTTCTGTATCAGTGAGACATTTTCTGCACCCCTGACATCCCATATACTTAAGCTGATTAAGGTTAAATGTTTTTATTTCGTTTTCAGAACCCTCAAAGTTTCTTAGAAAATAATCTGCAAGACGAGAACTATTTCCGTTTACTCTAGGACTTCCTTTAACGCATACAATTTTCATTTTTTTAATCTCTTTAAATTTTTTATTATATAACATGAATTTATAAATTAATTAACGCATTTACCTCAACATCATGTCTTTCACGATTATACCTGGATGATGATATCTTATGCGGCTTTTAGTGGAATTTCCAATTTCTATTGCTTTTTGAGGGCACCAGTGGAAGCATGCTAAACATAAATCGCAGCTATTGTCCCATATAACCTTCTCATCCACTTTAATATTGCTTTCAGGACAAATTCTTTGACAGGTCCCACATAATGTACATTTTTCACTGGCTACAAATTTTCTATGTGCCCTGTATACCTTTGTTGCAACAAAACCAAGGATAGATCCTTCCAATCTATCCTTAATTTTATCTTCACCTTCAATTCCAGTTTCTAACCGCTTTCTAATTATTTTAGACATTCTGTCCATTTTAATTTCAGAATTAACCAATCTTTCTTTTTGTATTTCCAGATTACTGGTTAAATCTAATATAATAACAGAATTACCAGGCATAGTCAATGTAAATCCAGATGAAAGCATTTGTCCTTTTGATTTTAGAATTTTGTCTAAATTAAATAATGTAAAACCCGGTCCGCCGTTACATGTTACAGCTGCAAAAATATAAGGATTATTTTTAAATTTAAGTTTGTTTACAAAGTTCTTTACAACTTCAGGCATGTCTTGAAAATAAACAGGAAAAATAAATCCAACTACTTCCGTATTCACTTCTATTTCCTGTCCCCTAAAATTAGCTATATTATTAATGTCATTGGTGTCGATTCGTTGTGCTATTTTCCGGGCAGCAGCAAGAGAATTTCCTGTTCCTGAAAAATAAAAGAGTTTAGCTCTCATCAAACCCCTCAAAATCAATTTTTTACTAAAACTATTTTACATGCTGAGCGAATCTAGCTCCCATTTCAAACGCTTTTTGGCAGTCTTCTGGAAACACTTCTTTTCGCCTTTTTGCTTTCCTCTTCTCATCAAAACGAGTCGCAAGTACCTTAGAATAGTCTCTGAATTGATAAGTGTCATAGCTAAAGAGTGATTCTGCCTCGCCGAATATCAACCTGAGATAATTCTCATTTGTATTGAAGTGTGTAGTATATCCATATTCTTCTATCTGTTCTTCAGCAATGTTCATAGTGTAAATAAATGCAGAATGGATCTTTTTCTTGAAAAGCGACTGTATAGGATCAGTGTATGTTAAATAAGGAAATATCAAACGTTCCATTAGTGACCTCATTTCACCAGTAACTGTCCCCAGATAAATTGGAGAACCTAAAATAACTGCATCTGCTTCTTCAATTCTTTCTAATATAGGTGTTAAGTCATCCTTAACTGCACATCTACCGTAACTTTTGCTGCCATTAGTTTTACAGGAAAAACAACTTTTACACCCTTTAAAATTTAAATCATAAAGATTAATTAATTCAGTTTCAGCTCCTTTAGATTCAGCCCCTTCAAGAGCATTTTTAAGTAAAGTCGCAGTATTCCATTTTTTCCGAGGGCTTCCATTAAATGCCATAATCTTCATATATTATTCCTCCTCTCACCTTTTTTTAGATTTTATCTGCCCAGGACACTTATCTATATTCTCAAACCACTGGCACTGATTACATCTTAAACAAGGATCATACGTTGGATCTAATATTGATTCCGTCATAAAATTTTCATCAGCCAAAAATGGCCTGCCGTAAGCTACAAAATCACATAAATCCTTTTCAAGAAGATATTTTCCCCTGTTTATTGTTCTTATATCATTAACAACGATAACTGGAATATTTATGTGCTTTTTGATTTGACAACCTGTATAAACAACTTCATTGTAATTAAAATCTCCAGGTATCTCCAGATTCCTATCTCCAGGTATTCCTGAAGAAACATGCAACATATCTATTCCTATATCCTCAATTGCTTTAGCAGTTCCTATATCTAAATTCAGATTATCATTCCAGCCCAGCCTGTAAGATATAATAAAATCATCGCCAGAAAAATCTTTTATACCGTCAACAATCTCTTTTAGTAGAAACAATCTCCCGTTAATATCTCCACCATATTCATCTTCACGTTTATTAGACTGTGGTGATGCCATCATATTCAAGAAAAATGTATGGGCCCCATGCATTTCAATTCCATCAAGCCCTGCATTTTTACATACGTTTGCACCGTTAATAAACTCGTCTCGTATTTTACCAAGATCTTCTTTTGTTAATTGATTTATATCCTTTGAATTATCATTATAATAACTAAATCCAGGATAAGCAAGCTGTGCAAAAAATCTTGTACCGTTTTGGTGGCATGCTTCTTTAATCTTACTTAAATATTCTATATGTAAATCAGAATAGGCACCTGCACCTCCCATTACCATATTTTCAGAGGATACAGTAAGAGCCTGACTAATCATAAGGCCAGTATCAGTATCTGCTCTTTTTAAGTAATGATCCACCAATTTTGGTTCCATTACACCATCTTCAGATGTCAGCCCAAATATTACCATAGGGGCCATTACAACCCTGTTTTTGAAATCCACATTTTTTACTTTAATTGGACTCATGATATTTGCCATATTAATCATCCATCCTGGCAAATCTTGCCCCTATATCAAATGCTTTCTGACAATCCTCAGGAAATACTTCTTTCCGCCTCTTTGCCTTATGCTCAGGATCAAAACGGTTCGCAACTACCTTAGAATAATCCTTAAATTGATACGTATCCATGCTAAGAAGATATTCTGAATGGCCAAATAATATCTTAAGAATATATTCATTAGTATCAAATTGCAGCTTATAACCGTATTCACTTAACTGTTCTTCAGGGATGCCCATCGTATAAATAAATGCAGTTTTTATCTTTCTTTCAAAAAGTGACTGAGGGGGATTGGTATATGCTAAGTAAGGAAACATCAAACGTTCCATAAAAGTTTTCATTTCTCCGGAAACCGTTCCCAAATAAATTGGAGAACCTAAAATGACTGCATCTGCTTCTTCAATCTTCTTTAAAACTGGCGTTAAGTCATCTCTAACTGCACATTTACCATAACTTCTACTGCCCTTAGTTTTGCAGGAAAAACAACTTTTACACCCTTTAAAATCTAAATCATAAAGATTAACTAGTTCAGTTTCAGCTCCCTGAGACTCGGCCCCTTCAAGAGCCTTTTTAAGTAAGGTAGCTGTATTCCATTTCTTCCTTGGACTGCCATTAACTGCAATTACCCTCATATTATACCCCCATTTGAAATAAAATTAGTAACCTAACCATCTAACCTTTTGTTTTAGCTCTGCATCTAATCGAGGGCGTGGCTCTGGAACTTCATCAGGATATCCCAAAGGTGTTACTGCAACGATTTCTTTGTCAGGAGAAATATCTAAAATACTGCGTAAGCTATTCTCATCATGGAGAGGTCCTGTCATCCAGCATGTACCAAGTCCTAGATTAGTAGCAGCGAGTACTAAATTTTCCATGGCAGCACTTGTACTTTCAAGATTTGCTTTCATCACATTAGGTTTCTCATTTACTCTAGTGAGCACTACTATAACTACAGGAGCTCCGCCATAATGGGCTGCAAACTTTACAAACTCCTCATCGAAAGTTTCTTCTGATTCATACATTATTTTTTCCACAACAGCCTTGAAACTATTACCAAGAGGTTTAAGCAGCTCACCAGATACAACAATGAACTCCCACGGCTGCCAGTTCATTGCAGAAGGTGCCCAATTAGCAGCGTCCAGTATTTTCAAAATATCTTCTTTATCCACTGGTTGGGCATTATATTTTCGAACAGATCTCCTGTTTTTAACTAAATCAAAAAATTCCATATTAGAATACCCCCTGATTTTAACTAAAGTCTACATTTGGATTTACGTAACGCCCTCTTTTTTTCGTGGCATTACCGTATTGAATAGCTCTTGTAGGGCAACGGTTAATACATGCACTGCAGTGACTGCATTTATCATTTATCCATTCTGGTTTTCCAGATGAAAGCTGTATTGTCTTAGATGGGCACATTTCTTCACATAAGCCGCAGCTGGTACATGCATCAGTAGCATAAAATTTTTTAGTCTTACGGTAAGTTCCATATAATTTATATGCAATCGGCGCCAATGGGGCAAAATAACCCCGATTGGAGACAAAATTACCTTTTTTATTAACTTCCAAAAATCCAACTATTTTCTCTATTTGTTTCTCTGCATCCCGAAGAGTTAAATCCTGTTTTTCTTTATCTGGCACATCGTACATTATAACATAGTTACTGGGCATCTTAATGGAAAAAGCACTGTTTAACTGGAGATTTTTCTGTTTAAGCTTATCTGCAATCATTTTATCTGCTTTTCCAATGGATCCTCCACATGTGATAACTGTATAAATAAAATGATCTGCATCGCTTTCTATTGCTAGCCTGTCCATAAATTCAGCTACAACTGTAGGCAGTCCATAAAAATAAACTGGAAACACAATACCTACCTTTTCACCATCTACTACGCTGTATTTAAAACGTTTTTCGTTTAATGCACTGACCATATCAATAAGTTCCCCGCCATCAGATTCATGCAGCCTTTTGGCAGCATATAATGAATTTCCAGTGCCTGAAAAATAAAAAATCATATAATTTCCTCCAATACCATATTAAGAATCCCACTCTGAATCCATTAAATGAATGGATTCATATTATTTTGTTATAAATTATGATTTTTACCAACATAAGTAAATTTATTTTATATAATTTCTGCTGAAAACAAAAAAT
>DADN01000250.1:42385-43156 GCA_002509665.1 Methanobacterium sp. UBA8 | reverse complement strand
GTAATTTACAACATTTTCATTTCTTTCAGGAGCTTTATTACTGGAAGAACCTTTGTAGCCGAAACAGACAGCATAATAAGGCTCATAATTTTCAGGCAGGTTAAATTTTGCAATATTTTCCGGATTTTCAAAGAAAAATTTAACAAGACCGATCCAGCAGGACCCAATATCAAGACTTTCTGCAGCAATTAACATNNTGAATCGCTGCGCAGCAATCAACAAGTGGTGATACCGCATCTTTTTTTCCTGAAACCACTATGACAGTCGGAGCATTGTAAAAAAGGTGTAAATGCTCTGATTTTCCCATCTTGGCCATCCAGTCAACAGGTGATTCTGCCATTAGTTTTTTAGATTCTACACTCATTTCGTCAATTAATTCCTTATTCTGTATAACTGTAAAATGCCAAGGTTGATCGTTATGCCCTGTCGGAGCATATATTGCCGATTCAAGTATCATATCAAGTTCTTCATCTTTAATTTGCTCACTGCTGTATTTTCTAATACTTCTTCTATTTTTAACAGTTTCTAAAACTTCGTTCATTCTATCACTACCAAACATTAGTTAACATACTTTAATCTGCATTTTATCCCATATAAATCCTCATTATTTTAAAATAGTAATTATTAAATGAATATGCACCATTTAAATCTTTTAAAATCGGTTTTTGTAAGAATTATTTTATATAACTAACGATATTTCTATTCCTTTCAGGGGCTTTGTTGTTAGATGAACCTTTGTAACCTAAACAGACAGCATAATACGGTTCATAA
>DADN01000250.1:0-42373 GCA_002509665.1 Methanobacterium sp. UBA8 | reverse complement strand
CTTTCTGCAGCAATTAACATGTTTTGGATTGCTGCACAGCAATCAGCGAATGATGATGGCGTATCTTTTCCAGAAACTACTATTACGGTTGGTGCGTTGTAAAAAATATTAAAATTATTAGATCTTCCTATTTTTGTTATCCTGTCTTCAAAATCAGGAAGCTTTTTTGCTTCAGTATTTATACGATTTACAAGTTCCTTATCTTGTACAATAAGCTTTTTTGCTTCCATATTCATATAATCAATAAATTCCCTATTTTGTATGACTGTAAAATGCCATGGCTGGTCATTACCTCCTGTTGGAGCATATATTGCTGATTCAAGTATTATTTCAAGTTCTTCATCCTTAATCTGTTCGCTGCTGTATTTCCTAACGCTTCTTCTACTTTTTATTATTTCTAAAACCTGATTCACCATAATCACCCACCTAATAATCTAAACACATAATTTCAGATCCAGTAATCCCTATAATTTCTCCCAAATTATGTAATGAACAAATTTCTTATTATTAAAAACTTCTGGAGGTGTTTTAAGTACCAAATAATCATTTTCAAAGCTATAAAACCTATCTAAAGGTTTTCCAATCCAGTTTGGAATAAAACTCATTTCAACATGGTGAACAATTTTATCATCTAAAATTTCATATTTGCCAGAGTACCCTATGAATCCTTCTGAAAGGGATGATTTTTCGTTTTCACCCATATTAGCCGCATTAACTGATAAGTTATGTCTATCAGCCCTAGATATCATTCCAGACATATATCCACTCTCATCATATATTAAAAACCCTTCTGGGTTCTCTCCAAAAGGATAAAACACATCTCCATCTTTGGATCTTGATTCAAACGATTTCAATTTCCAGGTACCTGTTATTTCAGATTTCATTCTAACAAATCCATTCTTTTCAAGTATCACACAAAACAGCTAAATCTATTTTATGTCATGATTTCCATAGTCATTTAAACCTCGATCCACTTTGCATCAAGAACTTTGCCTATAAAACAAGTACATAATCCTGATTGAGTTGTATCAACTAATTTGCATTCTAAAGCAAGCGGAAATTCTTGGATGTAAGGGGCATCTACAAGTTCGCTTTTAACAGGGGTTAACCCTGTTGAATCAAATTTATCTTCATTCTTTCCACATTCAGTCATTAAATGACCTGTTTCATCAATATAAGTCTGAGAAGGGATATTTACAGTGAAAGCTTCCTTATCTAAAATATTTTTATGTGTACTGGTGGTTTCTTTTATAGAAATCGAAATATGTTGAGGATCAGAGCATGACATCTCCCCTAATATAGCATTCACTGCATTTGGATTGCCTTCTTCATCATAAGTTCCAATTATAAAAATTGGAGTTGCGTATCTACTTCTTTTCATATTATCATCGCCATAAAATTAATGTTAAAATCCTGAAAAGTCCAGTTTATCGACAGATTTCAAGATTTTAGTTACAAGATAATAATTGAGCAGCATACTGAATGGTTTACCTCCCTTTTCATTATTCTGCGTCAATCATTTCGCCGTATTCTATTTCCAGCTGTCCGCCTTTAGGGCCGCAGCACCAGTGCGGTAAATCAAATTCTACCAGCATAGCTTTCAACCTCCCCGTTTTTGTGTAGTATTGGTTATCCGATATATACTATTTATAATTATCGGTTTCCCAATATCGAGTATACGATAGATAAAATTATTTAATTGAACACCAAATATACCAGCATGAAATGCTGTGAAATGAAAGGCTATTTAACATATCTTATACTATGGATTATAGGTAAAAATAGCATGAACGGGGCTGAAATTGGCAGAGAATTGGAAAAACGAAGAGGTACGAAACCAAGTCCCGGCACGATATATCCTGCACTTAAGGAATTGAAAAAAAAAGGCCTGATTGAAATTGACGAAAATAAAAATTATTCTTTAACTCCAGAAGGTAAAAAAGAGTTAAAATCATCCTGTAAGTTTTTCTGCAATATATTTTACGACATGGAAGAAATGTCTGATTTTTGCGAATGAATCAAAATTAATCTTTTATTTTTGAGAAGATAATTATTTTAAAAAGATTATTTCAAAATGATTTCACATTATAAAACTATTACGGCGGCGATTAATTTAGAAGTATAATTCCCTCTTTTTCAACAATTTCAATTATCAGCCGCCTGAACTTCAATAAAATCAAAAAATGTTAATTGAAGAGATTGTGTTCTACATCAATTAATAGGATGAACATTTAGCTCTATTAAAAGCCTGTCCCTTTCCTTTTTAAGTTGCCCTAATAATTCCTCATCGCAATTTTCTTTTTTCTCCAAATATGCAAGGGTCATGGTTATAGCTTCAAGGTAAGCTTCGTTTGGATTTACAGACATGTCAAAACTCCTCTTAATATTTAATTTAAGACTAAAAGTATATAGTTAATTGAATTATTTAAAAATTACTAACAGACAAATTGAGGATAGATCTGCAATGAAAGAATTTACCTATTATTAAATCTATATTTAAAATTTAAACGAATTAACCTGTTTGTTTATTATATTTATTCTCTGCTTCCTCTTTTAAAGCATGATTCATCATTTCAAAACCAGATTCTGTATCTTTTAGTGTTCCAGATAAAAATGGAACAAATAATCCACTGAACATTTCTTTTTGTATAAATAATACTTTATTCTCACTTATTTCCTTAATAATTAAACTGTGCTCACCGTCGAACAATTTTGGGATCCAAAAATTCCCCAGCCACCTTAATTCTCTTTCTGGATCATAAGTTAATATTTTAGGCCTGAATTTCATCCCATTTGAATTTGGAGGGATTATATAAACTTCAATTTGCGCTCCTTCCTGCGGTTTTCCAGATATTTTCCGGATAAATGGGTTCCATCTCGAAAAATCATCAAAGTCTGTGAGAATACTCCAGACAATACCTGCAGAAGCGTTTATTTCGATCTCTGTATAGATCTCTTTCATAATATATAATCTAGTTTTTATTAATCAAATAATTTGCGAGTAATAAAAAAAAGAATTTAAATTTAATTTTCTAATTCTTTGGTTCCATGTCCCTCATCATGAAAAATGCAAATTTCATGATTAGTGGAGCAAATATCTTTTTTAAAGGACTTACATTAGTATCATAAAAAAATTCACCCTTATCTTTATAAAATTCAAGATCTGCAGGAAGATATCCTAATTTAGAAGTTTCCTTTAAGAATCTAAAGTGCATGTACTGCATAAAGTTTGGTGGCTGCCTTCCCTCCTGAAGTTTCTGGTAAAACTCCTCAGCTGCTTTACTTATGTTTTTCTCATTCTTTTTCTGAAGAGCATCAGACTGAGGCCATGGTGGTGTTATCACACTAAGCTCAACTGGAGTTCCAAATCCCCAGATTTGAAGCTTTTTAAGATAATCAAGAGTTTCTTTTAACCCTCCACCCGCACTGGTGGCTAAAACCATAAGTTTTTGATCAAAAAAGCGAGGCCTGTGGAAAACAAATGAAAACCTGTCAATAAAGTTCTTCATAAGCCCACTTACATTTTCACAGTATACCGGGGACGCAAGTATTACACCATCTGCCTCAAACATTTTATTTTCAATTTCCGCCCGACTATCTTTTATAAGGCACAACCCTTCGCCTTTTCTAACGCAGTTAAAGCATCCACTGCACATATTCAAATCTACGTCTTTTAAAAATAAATATTCAAATTCAACGTTGCCCATCTGTTTCATTCTTTCTTCGACTTCTCTAGTAGCTTTATAAGTGTTTCCCTTCTTCTTAGGGCTTCCCATTATTGCTATTATCTTCATTTGATCCCCTTTTCACTGTTATTTAATATTTCTAATTTATTTTAAAATTTATTTATCCATTATTTTCAGATATCTTTTTTGCCACCTTAAGTGCCATAGCTGAAGCAAGTAATATAGTAGGTAAACCCTGCGAACGAGGTGCCAGTGATAAATCAGCCACCCATAAACCTTCTGGCAGCCATGAAGGTTTCATAGAATCTACATCATCCTTAGTAAGTGGTACTGTACCACCTAAATGTCCCCCATTATGTACACCGTTAATATATGGGCCGGAAACACCAGCATATTCCATAATTTTTTTAGCCTCTCCAATTGCTTCATCAAGACGGAGATAATCCTCTTTTTTTATGGTTTTCTGAACTTTTCCATCTGCAAAAACTGCCCCTTCTTCTATATCTGCCAGTTTTACCATTACGCCAACTCTATCTTCTATAGATACATTTCGCCATGGTTTATGGAACCAGTGCGAGAGAATATCAAGATAAGGGGAAAGAATATAATCTTCATGCTTTGTATACCACGTCATAGGTGGCTCTTTAATCTGATTTGCCCCTTTAAGGACACCACCCAATGTAAGGACAATATCAACCCATAGATTATCTCTAGCAGGTAGACCTGAAGCTTTTAATATCTGTGCGGTCCCAACTCCACCTGCAGCTAAAACTACAACATCTGCTTTAATAGTCTTTGATCCTACGATAACTCCTTTAACCTGACCATTTTCTATCATAACTTTTTCAACTGGCGATGAAGTGTATAATTTAGCACCAGCACCAATTGCATCATTTAAAAACCTTCGAGAGTCCCACCGTGCATTGGTAGAGCATCCGAGCTCACACAATCCACATGATACGCACTTAACTGAATCAACAGCTTTAGGAGTTGCCTTTGGTTCCAATCCAAGTTTTCGAGCGGCTACAAACATCTTTTCTGTTATCGGCTGCCATCTTTCTCTGGGAAATTCAGTTACGCCAATATCATTTTCAATTTTTTCAAATTCTGGAGTAAGATCTAGACCTATCTCTTTTAAACCATACTCTGCACGTACCATGTTACCACACGAAAGTACAGTAGAACCACCAGTGGTCATACCCCTGACAAGTACAAGATCATTTGATGAACGTATGGTATCCATAGGTGGAAAAAGTCTCGTGATAGTTTTCTCATTTCCTAAAAGGCCAGCTCTTCTAAGGGGCCCTGCTACCCGTAAAAGCCGCCTGAATGGTTTAAATTCTTTTCCTGCTTCCAGGACTATTACTTCAAATCCGGCATTCGCTAATTCACGTGCCGCTGTCGCTCCCCCCGCTCCAGTTCCTACTACTATTGCCTTCATATTTTTACCTCACTTATACAAGCTATACACTCATGTGCTCCTTCAGTGATCCTCTCTTTAAACTGCATACCCATATTTTCATTTAAACCACTCACTACACCTTCATCTGCAGCACTTAAAATTATGCAAGATTCAGGAGAATAATATTTAGATAAAGCACACCTAGTTACCACCATAATCATATTTCCGTCTTTATTTTCTATTTTAAACTCTATTCCAAGTACTTTGTAAAGTATTCTGGCTGCAAGTTCGAGATCCTCAAAACTATTTCGGGCTCCAAGTTTTCTGCTAGCTTCTTGCCCTAACTTATAACCAACTTCAAACATGACATTTCTTCCAATTTTGACAGCTTTTTCATGTCCTAACTCTTGGATTAATATTTTAACGCGTTTATTGTGTGCCTTAGCCATCATAGATCTTCTTTCTTCCAGACTAACAAACTTATAGTTTGTTAGCCCGAAAATTGAAAATTTTCGACGGTTCCCCCCCAAAATTTCATCATTTATAACTACTTTTCCAGGTAAATACTGCTTTAAAATATCATCGAGCCCATCTATTGTTTTCATAGCTACATTGTCCAGTTCTCTCTTTAAAATAAAATCTGGAAGCCCAAATGAAGCAATTTTTAATCGGATGCTCATGACTGCACCTCAATACTGCCAAAATGTAATATGCTGTCTGGTTTAGTTCCAGATCCATAAATGAAGTTAATAACATCTTCATAACGTATTAAAATAGATTTTCTTTTAAGTTTGAGATTTGCAGTCAAATCAGCACCTATTGAAAGATCATTATCTAAAACAGCCCATTTTTTAATCTCTTCTGGACGAGAAAGTCTGCTATTTATTTCACCGATAGCCTCATCGACTCCTTCAAGATTTGACTCTGCCCATAAAAAAGCGCTGCAGTAAGGTTTTCCATCGCCAATTATCATAGCTTCTTCGATTCCAGGAATATTTTTAAGCATTACTTCAATTTTGAGCGGGCTTATTGTTTTCCCATAAGAATTAACTATGACTTCTTTTCTACGGCCTGTAATTACGAGACTGCCGTCAGGATTTTCATAACCTAAATCACCAGTATTGAGCCATCCCTCTTCTAGAGAGTTTGAATCACTTTTAAAATAGCCCGACATTACCTGCGGCCCGTTTACCAGTATTTCACCCTCTGTATCTATTTTGACATAAGTATCAGGTAAGGGTTTACCTACTGTCCCTATTCTGTTTTTTCTAACTCTGTTAATGGTTATAAGGGGCGCTTCAGTTAATCCGTAAGCATTATAAACTTCAATATCCATCTCATGATAGTTTTTGAGTAATTCAGCACTTACAGGTGCAGAACCAACGATTAATTGAGCACATCTATCCAGCCCCGCCTTTTTAAGAATTTCTCTTCTAATTAATTTTCCTAAAACTGTTTTTAAAATTCCATGGGAATTAAGATAAACTTGCCCTATCTGAGATTCTAATACACTGCACCATACCTTTTCATAGAAACGCGGCACTGAAAAGAACACATTTGGCCTAACTTTCTGAAGAGATTCTTCAAGATCATGGAAATCCTCCAGAAAATAGAGGTTCAAAGATGCAGGAGCATAATATGGAGCATAAGTTCCCATAATACCTTCTACCACATGATTCATTGGAAGAAATGAAAGGTAAGATATTTCACTGGTTCTATCCCCCCATGGAGGCATTGAAGCTATGAATTCTGCCATCCAACGAAGATTTCCATGAGTGAACATAACTCCCCTCGGTTTTCCAGTTGTTCCAGAGGTATAACGTATAGTGGCAGTATCATCAAAGTTTAAAGGGACATCAATCACTTTATTTACTTTCTCTCCTTTTTTAAGTAATTCTTCCCATGAAATAACCTCCAAATCACCATCAACACTTTGTTTGCATAGTGAAACAACTGAAATGTGAGTATCAAGTTTCTTTAAATCATTTAAAATTTGATGAGTGCCTGCAAAAAGAATTTTTGCACCGCTGTCGTCCAGTATTTCTTTAATCTCATTTATAGGACTTGTATAATAAATAGGGACACTTACTGCACCTATAATACCAACTGCAATATCCAATATAAGATACNNATGCTTTGAAGGGCTTTTGAAGCAGATATTATACTTCGATAAATGTCAGTTGAACTTGATTCTTTAATTTCACCATTAACAATATCATAATATTTAACAGGCCTGCTGCGCCTTTGAAGCCTGAATAAAACCTGTTCATGGACTGTACGATCAGATCTATGTAAAAAACCATAATAAACAGCAAATTCAAGGATTTTTGCCATAAAATCCTGCCATTTGTATCTATAAGGCCCTATTATTTCCTCAGCATTATCTCTCAGGTATTCCCTATTTTCATTAAAATATGGGGAAAGAGTATTTACTGTTTCAAGTAATTTAGCGGTTCCTTTACCAAATAAATGGCCGTGAGATGAAATTTTTTGGAGTAAAGAAATATTTAACGGCATGTAAATTGGATTACTAAATTTAACATCAAGATTCTCATTGCTCCATTCCTTTACGAATTCAATAAGTTCCTCAAGAGTAGGGAGTGACTCAGCAGGAGCAGTTAAGTGAAAAGTCTTATTCACTGCTCTTGAGTCAAAAGTGAGCTTTACAACCGCATCTGCAACGTAATCTACAGGCACTAAATTTATTTTCATTGATCTGGAAACAGGGATTATTTTTAATTTTCCGTTTAAGTAGAGCCTGAGAGGCACATATACCGTATTAAACGTTTTGATATATCCTGTAGATGAATCGCCGACTATCATACTTGGACGAAAAATAGATACATCAAATTCAGATTTTCTCACAAGGACTTCACTTTCAAACTTGGTCTTTTCATAATCACTTAAAAAGCCGTATTCTGAGGTTAAAGAATCCTCCAAAACAACTCCTTTTTTCCCACCTGCAACGTAAGCAGTGGATACATGAGAAAATCTTTCTAATCCATGGTCTTCATGAGCTAGCTGAGCCAATCTCAGCATATTTTCAGTTCCCTGCACGTTGATTTTCTGGAGTTCTTCCAGGGAAGATTTTAGTTTCCAATCAGCAGCAGCATGAATTACATGAGTAACCGTTTGAATTAGATTTTTATATTCCTGTTTTTCTATTCCCAGTTCAGTTTGAGTAATATCCCCATTTAGTACATGAATTCTGTTACCTATTTCACCTAAAAGTTCTGGAAATTCCCACCATGCCTGATATAGTCTATTTACAGCATGTTGTTTGTCTTTGCCCCTCACTAAAGCAATGATTTTGTAATTATAACTCCTGAGAAGCCTTAGAGCAGCTTGAGTACCTAAAAATCCATTTGCCCCTGTTAAAAGTACAACTTCATTCATACTTTCACTTTCCATCCTCTTTTTTGAATAAAATTCCTTAGTATTTCGGGGTTTTTACGTGCGCGGGCAATATGCTGAACAAATCCATCTTTTAATAATTTTTGCTGTGATTCAGGATTCTCAAGCAGTTCATTAACTTTCTCCCCTAATTTGTACCAGATTTCAGACGACATGTAATCCAATAAATAATTTTCTAACCCCAATTCTTTATAAAATCCTCTAAGACGAGTATCATGCCCTACAGCTATCTGAGGAACTTGAGCTTCAAGTGATAGGACTCCTGCATGATAACGGGAAGTTACAAGAAGTTCAAGGCTCCTGAGAATACTGGTCATTGTAGATGCATTATACTTTCTTGATGAAAATATTTTTGCCATGTCAGGGTTCTTCATTTTGTTCTTTATACGTAATGCCAAGGGTTCATCCAGTTCTTCCATACAAATTAGGGCCACTCTCTTACCGTGTTTTTCGATTATACGGTCCGCTTCTTCAGCCCATTTAAGAGCTAATTGTTCACTTCCATCAGTTCTCCATTTTGAACGTGAATAATAGTAAGGCCATTTATACAGGTTCTCCTTTTTGCCCCATGGGCGCATCACTACAGGCCATAAATAGAAATCAACTGGTGCTAGACCCACAACTCCAGAATTTGATTCTTGCCAGAGTTCACTTAGAATTTCAGCATCTTCTTTCTCAGTTTTGAATGTAAATGCGCAGTCAGCAGTTGTCTGGATAGGAGCTTTAACTTCCATTTTTTCAAGTTCTTGAGCCGCAGATTCAGTCCTTGTTAAAATCAGATCTGTTTTACTTGCTTCTCGTTTAACTAACCACCTGTTAAAAGAAGATAAATGACCTACATCAACAGCATATGCAATACTTGGCTTTTTAAAATCCTTTGCACATTTAGTAGCCCATAAAAAAGCCCATAAAAGCGCTGAAGTCCAGGTATCCATGTAGCAGCTTCCCTCAACTAACAAAAGGATGTTGTGCTCCTTAACCAGTTTTCGTATATCAAAAAAGAAAATTGAAGATATTGGAGCAATCTTCAAAAACTTGTCTTCTTTAAGGTAACGTTCTAAGTTTTCTTTATTTAATGTTGGAACTGTAATAAAGACTTCAGGCCCCAGAATTGCCCTTATATCATTTATTATAGCAAGTAATCTTGCTTCAGAACCAGTATTATTGGCACCGTTGTAACCTAAAAGAAGAACACGTGGAATATCCTCCAAAGAAGGTTTGAAATACATTTCATTCAAGTTATCTGCAGCATTATTTGGCATGACCAATCCATTTCCCAATATTATTTGACACGGACAATACAAAGACCTTTCTTTTGAAGGTCTTTTTCTTCTATGAACCCAATCATATCTTTATTATGGTTAAAAGCATAAATACCTGGACTAAAACTAATAAAATCATACTCTGACAGTTCTTCAAGTGTTATTTCATCTGCTTCCACAAATTCGGCATCCATAACTTCTGCCATAGCCTTTGCTATTTTTTCAGTGTTCATATTCTCGCTTTTCATTGTCTTCACTCTACATACACCCTAACTTTAGTCTGATTTTCTTCGTCTTCCACATCAACAATTTTTCCTTCTGCCCCATTCTTCACAGCATCAATAACTTCTTCAATATCAATTTGATCGATTCCAGAATCCTTTAATTTAGGATCATATGCTTTTGCAAGCTTTAATCCAACATCAACCAGTGACAAAGGTATGTTCACATTTACTTTAGGAGTATCATCCATATTCCTTACACGAACCTTTAGCCATTTAGCATCATTTTTAGGCATAATTTCCTGTTGATTTCTTTCCAGAGCATCAAGTAATTCCAATGCTTCTGATGCATTAATTTTTCCCTCTTCAACCATCTCTAAAATTTGCATTCTTTCTTCTGATACATTTTTAGACATCATCTAACCATCCCACTTTTAAATAATTATTGACCGCCGTTGAGTAATTTTAAAGCCTCATCTTTAGTAATTTCGCCTTTACTAAGCTTCTCTAAAATCTCTTTTTGATTAATAGTTGATTTTTCGACTTCGTGCCCTAAAGCAAAAATTATTTCATCCAGTTTATTCCTTACAGTAGGATAAGAAATTCCCAGTTCCTTTTCAATTTCCTTAATATTGCCCCTATTTTTAATAAATACTTCTGCAAAATGTTTTTGTTGTTCATTCAACCTGCAAAATTTACAAAGATCAAATTCGCCCCGGATAACTGTTTCACATTTTCTACACCGTATCTCTGTAACCCTGATTTCACTGTTGCATACGGGACAGCTCCCCAACACCTCATGTTTCATAAACTCAATCATCTCCTATAACGTGTAGATTTTTACAACGACTTTTTTTGCATTTTCGTCGTAGGTTTCAACATTTACCATTTCAAATGGCCCTTCCTGTTCTAATTTGTCAATTATTTGGTCAATATCTTCAGCAGTTATTTCTTTTAGAATGTATTCACTGGATTGCGGCATTCGCCCAGATATCCGCTTAGACTGGCAGCATTTGATTACAAATTTAGAAAGCCGCCTCAAGATCCAAAACCGCAATGCAGGGATTGGAAATGAGAAACTATCCGTTTTAACGTATATTTTCAATTTTTTTGCTTTCATAACCCACCTTTAAACTATGTATTCTCCAAATAATCAATTTTCTAAATCTAAATTAAGATAATTAATTCATCATATATAAAATTATTGAATATATCAATGTAAATTTTAATATTATAAATTTTAATATTAAAAATATTAATTTAATTTAGAACCTTCAGGTTTCGTAGTTTAATATGATTCAGTTATATTATAAAAGAATAAATTTTTGCCAATGCCAATATAGTTGAATTATTGAAAATCAATTCAAAAATAATTAATTATTTGCAGTTTTTACAGATTTTCAAATTAGTCTTAGTTAACACTTAATCATTATATTTATTTTATCCCAATGTCGTCTATTTCAGATTAAATTTTCAATTATGTGCAGGAATTGGTTCTATATGATCATTTATTTTACATTTTTCCATATCAAGTAACTTCATTAACTGATTTAAATTAATAGAAGTTGGAAAACCTTCTTCATCCCAATGGTTTCTACAGCTAGAGTAATCTAAAAGCACACATTGGGCTGGAATTCCAAGAGATAATGCTTTCCATCCACCTGCGATTAAGTTAGATACACATGCAACACCTATAATTCCCAGTTCATCTCTGTCTTCTTTTGTACTTTTTGAAAATGCTGAAGATTCATGTGAAACAATATAAACTTCAAAGCCGTATTCCTCGCCCATTTTTGTTAATTCACTTACATTACAACCTTTTGAACATCCCGTACATCTTAATCCAAGATTAGTATTTTGTGCTCTACATTTTGCCTCTGCAAAGAATTTCATGCATCCTGGCAAGATTAAAGCTTTCCTTGGCCTTTCTTCAAATTCTTTTCTAAATGCCCTGTTCATGATCTCTGCCCCAACCATGTTCAGGTGATATTCCACTTCCTTTCGGCCGCAGAAAATCACATCTTCTTGAAAAAGATGTTCGTGATATTTTTCAGCTAAGAATTTGTTTACATTTGCTGTGTACTGGCCAAGAACAATTTTACTTTTGCATTCAAACCAGTCCGCAAATNNAAATACTCTGAAGCAATTTCAGGTGCTTTAGTTTCTAAAAAGTCTTTCCAAACTTCTAACTTTTTTAATTCCTGGTTGAAATCTCCAACCGCTTTAAGATATGCTAGAAGCTTTTTAAAGTTGACTACAGTTAAATCGGGTGAATCACTATTTTCAGATAGTAAAAATGGTTTCATTATCATTCCACGTATAATATCTATAGTCTCTTTGGCTGGCTCATTTTGATTACGTTCTTTAACTAAATTTTCCAGTATCTTCTGTGGATTTTTATCCAAATTAGCAGCCCTTGCACTGTACACTCTCCAAAACACACCAAGCATTAAAAATTCAAATATACATTCATTGTAGCTGCTTATTTTATCCATATTAGTTTCTTCAACGTAGGATATAAAATCTAATATTATCTGTGTTTCAAAACTTTCAAATTCATTTAAAACTTCATCTGTAAATGATTTAATTTCTTTATAATAATTATTAGAATCTTTTTGGTTCCCTTTAAGTGAATAGGTTATGTTTTTCATTTATAAACCTCTTATTTAACTTTTATAGCTTCTAAAAGGAATTCTGCATGGTTATTCATCTTTTCTAAAGCTAGATCTGTAAATGAATCAAAGTCATCATCATATTTCAAGACAAAATATTCAAAGAAGAGATATATAGCAAAAGAAAAATACTCATATGCCATTGTTCTAGGATTGAATGGTTTTATAAGTCCTTTTTCTATCATCTTGGCAAAAGTAGCTTCCCACATATTTATAGGTTCTTCCAAAAGTTCTTTTTTGTAAAAGTTCCTTATTTTTTCATTNNATAGAAACTAAACGCCAGATTTTTTCCATTGTAGGAGTATTAATCCGTTCTAGATACATTCTAGCCCCAACTTCAAAAAACACCTCCGGACCTTGATCCATTAATAAATCCTCATCTTCTTCAGGAGGACCGCTTTGATGAAGTTCAAACATAAAATAGTCAATAATAGCGTCAAGTATTGCTTCTTTATTTTTATAATGGTTGTATATTGAACTTTCTCTTATTCCAACCCCTCTTGCAATTTCACGGACTGAAACTGCATCAAAGCCTTTTTGTGAGAAAAGATCTAGTGATACGTCAAATATTTTTTCTTTAGTTGATTTTTTTTCAGTTTTTGAGTTTAAACCAGGAGCTTGATTTTTCATTATTACTTCCTTCCATTTAACTAACGTTCGTTAGCTTCTTGACCATACATGTATATCTCATAGTATATAAAGCTAACGAACGAACGTTAGTACAGTGAATTTGGGACACTTAACAAACAAGAAGAAATAATTTAAATTGGGTTAAAAATAGAATATAACCTTTATTTTAAAGTTTTAAAATTAAAATAGAATACTATAAAAATTTAGGCTTCTAAATATCCATTATACACAAAATAAATCCAATAAATCCCTTTAAATTATTTACATATCCCCAATTTTAGAGATTTACCAGATTGTCAGTGGAAACATATTTACATAAAAAGATACATAATAGTAATCAGGTAGTTTTTTTTAATATTTTTAAATATACCTCATTAAAACTGTAGAATATGAAAATTGATTCTAAAATTGATTATTGGCACAAAATTAGGAAAAAAATCAATGGGGACATATTCATCTAAAATAAGTTTAGGAGGGAACTGAATAATGGATATAAACCAATTAAGTAGTAAAAGGAATGATATATTAGAGGAATTAAAAGCATATGAGGAACTCCAACTAGGATTAGAACAAATAAGCAAATACAATAGGGAAAATCATACAAATGATCGATTAAAAGTGTATACTACTGCTTATGAACCTCATCTTGAAGAAATAACAGAATTAAGTGTTGCAGAAAAGATTGAAAAATTAACCAACAACCTGCTATCCTTATCCGAAAAAATCAACACTCTAAAGATGAATTCCAAATAATCTAACCAGATTTACGCTTATGAGAACAGATTTTAAATTCTTCATCTTTTAATTCAACAGAATATTTAGCCAGATGCTGTTTTTGCCCTGTTTCAGTCATTACCAGGTATACATCCACCCCTTCATCACTGATTATCATCTGATTGTAACAGGGACGAGTATCACCACGTAATTTTCCAGTTGTTATGGTTCCAGAATTCAAAACTACAATATTCTCCAATATCCAAGTATTAGGAACATGCTTATGTCCATTTAAAACAAAATTTACTTTATAATCTACTAATTCTTGTATAAGATCTCCTGAATCTAATAAAATATTTCTTTCACGTCCTGCAAAACCCTCAAAAATCTTTGATTTTTGGGGAATCAAAACGTTAGTTTTGATAGTTTTTTTATTTTGCGGACCCGAAAATCATAGATTTTCGACGGGCCTGCCTGAGGCACTGGAAGTAAATGATGATGGAAAGTTACAAACTTACCCAGATTATCCGGTATTTTTTCAAATTCATCCTTTAACCATTTCATCTGATCATATCCAATATCCCCACTATTTACATCTGCTTTTGATGAATCAAGGCCAATAATAACAATACCTGCTTTTTTATCTATTCTTACAAAGTTTCGTTCTCCAATCATCCTTGCAAAATCTACGATTTTCGACGGCTGTTAAAAATCTCTGATTTTTAACGTGGAAAAATTTTAAAAAATTTTTCCAACTTTTAAAATTTAATATACCCACATTACGGGCATCATGATTTCCAGGAATAGAATGGACTTCTGATGTAGCTTTAAGTTCATCTATAAATGCTGCAGCATCATTATATTCAGTTACATAACCATGATCCGTGGCATCTCCTGCAAAAATTATAAAATCAGGGTTTTCATGCTGTATTTGCAATATTAAATTTGATTTAAGTTTTTCAGAGAATGTAAGTGCTCCAAAATGTACATCGGATATTTGTATAATTTTTTTCTCCATGGTTACATCCCTCTCTTACATCAAGCATTTAACATTACTTTTATTGCATAATAATATTACTAATTTTAATTTTTAATAAAATCTAACCTGTAACTTCTTCTGCTGAAATCAATTCATTTAAAAACTAAACAGAATTAATTACATAACAATTTTTTATATTAAAAGTAGATTAAAATACAACTATACTTATAATAAAGGGAAGATAATCATGAGAAGAAATGATAAGGAAATAAAAGACAAAAAATGTATGGAACAGATATTAAAAAAGGCAACTGTGTGTCGAATCGCCCTTTGTGATAAAAATAAACCATATATAGTGCCAATGAATTTTGGTTTTAATGATAAATTCATTTATCTCCATTCAGGATGCGAAGGGCGTAAAATTGACTTAATAAGGGAAAATAATAATATCTGCTTTGAAACAGACATTGTAACAGAAGTCATATCTTCAGATAATGCATGTAGCTGGGGAATGAAGTATTACAGCCTGATTGGCTCTGGAAAAGCCCATTTCATAGAAAAAGAAGAAGAAAAAATAAACGCTCTAGATACTATAATGCAAAAGTACAGCCACAATTCACATAAATCATTCGAATATTCCAAAGCATCGCTTGATAAAACAACTGTAATTAAGGTTGAAGTAGAGAGTTTAACAGGAAAAAAATCAGGATATTAAGTGATTAGATGAAGACTTTTAAAATCGAAGCTGGCAAAACTGAAAGTTTGCAAATCAAAGATTTGCAACATCGAAAATCTACGATTTCCGAAAGTTTTGCGCGTTCAAAATCTTTGATTTTGAAAGATTTTGATGCCCCGAAAACAAAGCATTCGAAACTGGAAGTTTCGATGCAACGAAATCAAAGATTTCGTAAGTTTTCGAGGGTAATTTTAATTTTAGGCCATCCCACCAAAGGAAGTTTTAATCATGCGATTGCAGATGCTGCTGCATCCAAATTGCGTGAAAATGGACATGAAGCTATATACCATGATTTGTATGCTGAAAAATTTGATCCCTTACTTTTTGGTGAAGAAATTGCTAAAGATGCAGAATTGGATCCTCAGATTGAAAAACACTGCAAAGAAATTAAAGAAGCAGATGGAATAATTATTATCCACCCCAACTGGTGGGGACAGCCTCCTGCTATTTTAAAAGGTTACATAGATCGTGTGATACGTGCAGGTGTGGCTTATGAGTTTTTAGAAGGTGATGATGGGGAAGGAGTCCCAAATGGACTATTAAAAGCTGAAACTGCCATTGTATTTAACACTTCTAATACTCCAGAGAAAAGAGAACTGGAAGTATTTGGTGATCCACTTGAAGCAATCTGGAAAAATTGTATCTTTGACTTATGCGGTGTAAAAAATTTTTATAGGAAAATGTATCGAGTTATTGTTACAAGTAACCAAGAAGAACGGCAGCTATGGCTTGAAGACGTTGCAAAAACTGTTGACATGTATTTCCCACCAGGAAAATGAAAATTATATTCGTAATTAAATGAGGAATTAAAATGGCAGAACTACCCGAACTTATGGTTTTAAGCAGACAGATGAATGATGAGCTGAAATCCAAAGAAATTAAATCAGTTGATGTAATGCAGGAAAAATGCCTGAACATGGAAGTTGATAGTTTTAAAGATCAGATAGCTGGCAAAACTATTAAAAAAGTATATAATAAAGGGAAATGGATCTTTTTTGAACTTACAGATAGCTACCATCTTTTATTAAACCTTGGAATGGGAGCAGACATTTTATATTATAATTTAAGTGAAAATTCAGAAGAAGAATACCAGTGCCGCTTTAATTTTACGGATAATTCAGGGTTTACATGCAAGTTCTGGTGGTTTGGACATGTAGATCTAGTTTTAGATAACGAACTTTCAGATCATAAGCCAACCAAAGATATAGCAATTTCCCCATTAGATCCTGATTTTACTCTTGATTACTTTAAGAAAATCTGCAAGGGCCGTGCCATGATCAAAAATATAATTTTGAATCAAAAAAAGGTGGGAGGTATTGGAAATGTCTACATTCATGATATCCTTTTTAAGGCGAAACTCCATCCCAAAAAACCGGCTAATTCTTTAGAATCATCTCAAATCGATGATCTATTCCAAATTATGGTAGAAAATCTTAAATATGCCCTTGATAAAAAAGGACTGGAATATGAAAAAGATTTTTACGGGGAAAATGGAGAATTCAGCAGAGATAATTTTTTAGTAGCGTACAAAGAAGGAGAAAAATGCCCAGACTGCGGCAAAATCATTGAAAAAATAAAAACAGGAAGTACCTCCTCTTATATTTGTCCAGAGTGTCAGAAATTATAGAAAAGTTGAATGCTAATTAATGGGAACAAGGTAATTTATTAACTTATAAATGATAAAATTCAATATTAATTGAAAAATTACATTTCTTACATTACTTAAATTCAGTATTTTAGTGGATAATATGGATTATTAAACTTATAAAATTTTATGTAATTATTTAAATCTGTCGAAATTTGCAATAGTTTAAAATATCTGATTATTCACTATAAATTCATCATTATCGTGTGATTTAAATGGAAAAAATTGCAATTACAATAAAATCTGTAAATAAACCAGGTGTTTTACGAGATATTACAGATTTAATGGCAAAATGCGGGATAAATATTATATATACCCACCTTTTTGTGGAAAAAGACCAATCAGCTTCAGTATATATGGAATTAGAAGATGTGAAAAACAGGGAAGATCTTAAAAAAAATATTTTGAAGTTTGAAGCTGTTGATCACATTGAAATTCATCCTTCCTTAACTGAAATATACGGAAAAAGAATCATAATAATTGGAGGGGGAGCTCAAGTTGCTCAAGTTGCTCAAGGAGCTATAACCGAAGCAGATCGTCATAATATAAGAGGAGAACGTATTAGTATAGATACCATCCCCCTTGTAGGAGAACAAGAACTTGCAGATGCAGTATATGCTGCAGGAAGACTTCCAAGAGTAGAAGCACTGGTTCTTGCAGGATCACTCATGGGCGGTAAAATTTCAGATGCAGTTGCAGAAATTAAAGAAAACCACGGCGTAATTGTAATAAGCTTGAATATGCCTGGAAGCGTTGCAAAAAATGCAGATTTAGTGGTAACCGACCCTGTTCAAGCAGGCGTTATGGCAGTTATGGCTGTTGCAGATACTGCAGTGTTTAATATAAAAAGAGTTAAAGGAAAAAAATTTTAATTTAAAAAAAAATGATTAGCTCATCTCTATTGCCCTGATCAATATGCTTGCGGCGTTTTTAAGCTCTGGATCTTTTATATCTCCACTTTCCCTTATTTCAAGTGCCATTCTCAGGACTCTCTGTACATCTCCAGGCTTAAGATTGGCGGCCATTTCAAGATAGGTTTGATTTTCTTCTTCTACTTTAATTTTCTCTTTATCTATTAGTTCAAGCATGACTTTGCATGCACCCATTATATCTCCACTTCCAGCACTTTCCTGGCATTTTTTCACAAGTTCAGCAGATTTGGAATCCATCTTTTATCACCAATTATATATATTGTGTTATATTGGATTTATAGATGGTTATTACCTGAAATGTAATTAAATAATATTTAATAGAGATTTCATTTACAAATAATGATCGTAGAAAGTTAATTCCGCAAATCAAAGAAAAAAAAGTAGTTTTAATGAGTACATAAAAAATATAATGGATTATTTGATTTTAGCCATTAAAGCATTTCTATTGCCCGAATTAATCTTGCCGCTGCATTTTTAACATCAGTATCCGTTATATCTCCTCTGTCTCTTACTATAAATGCAATTCTAAGAACTTGAGGCACATCTTCTTTCTTAATATTTTGAGCCATTTTAATATAGGACTCTCCGGGTTCATCTTTAAGTACTACATTTCCCTGATCCATTTCTTCTAAAAGGACCTGACATGCCCCCATTGTACTTGTATCTATTTCTTTATCTTCACATTTTTTTATTAAGCTTTTCGCATTTTCATCCAGAGGTACTTGTTTCATATTACCACCTTCCTAATTTAAAATTAGTATTATTAAAATTTAAAGCGCCTCTATGGCCCTAATCAACCTATTAGCTGCTATTTTAAGCTCAGGTTCAACTTTATTTCGTTCTTTGATTTTAAATGCCATTATAAGAACTTTGGGGACGTCTTCAGGTTTAATATTTTGAGCCATTTCAATATAAGATTCATCTGGCATGTCCTCATTATTGAATTCTACTTCTCCCCGATCCATTTCTTCAAGGAGAACTCTACATGCACCCATAACACTGGTATCTATTTCATTATCCTCACATTTTTTAATCAACTTTTCAGCACTTTCATCAAGATATAACTTCTTATGGGGCATATCATCACGCTAGCCAGTTAAAAGAAACTAAAAAATGGATTTAAAGCTGTTCTATAGCTCTAATTAACCTATTTGCAGCAACTTTAAGATCCGGATCAACATTACCTCGTTCTTTTATCTTGAATGCCATTTTAAGTACTCCAGGTACATCTTCTGGTGCAATAGTTTCAGCCATGTGAATATACGATTCATCAGGCTGGTCTTCACCAAGATCTACTTTCCCTCGTTCCATTTCTTCAAGCATAACTGTGCATGCACCCATAACACTTGTGTCTATCTCCTTATCTTCACATTTTTTTATCAGTTTTAATGAATTTTTATCCAGTTCCATATTACCACCATTATTTTATTTGATCCTCAAATGATTTAAATTTAATACTTACTTGATAAATTATATTACATACAGCATTGCAACATAATTAATACTTTATCAAAAATTCTAAATACCACAAAAAACAAAAATTACATTGAAAAAATGATTATAGCAATCTAAATAAGTATCAGAGCGTTTTATAATTATTATGTCATATAAAGCTGGTATTTAGGCCATTAAATCCCATAATTCTCACCATAATATAAAATTTGCGTATAAAATATTACCGGAGGTAATTTTATGAAAAAATATAGATGTTTAGCGTGCGAATACGTATATGATCCTGAAAAAGGGGATGCAGATAATGGAATAGACCCCGGAACTGCTTTTGAGGATCTACCGGATGACTGGATATGTCCAGTTTGTGGAGTAGGAAAAGATCAGTTTGAAGCAATGGAAGAAGATTCCCAAAAAGAAGTTAAAAAAGAAGAACAGGAAATGTTCTGTTACCAGTGTTCCCAAACAGCTAGAGGAACCGGATGTACAATACAAGGAGTATGCGGAAAAAGCGCTACAGCTGCAAGACTTCAAGATAACTTATTATTTGCCATCAAAGGAATATCTGCCTACCTTTATCATGCACGAGAACTTGGATATACAGACTCGGAAGTAGATGCATTCATGGAACGAGGTTTTTACTCGACTCTTACCAATGTCAACATCGACGTTCCAGAATTAATAAATCTGGCCCTTGAAGCTGGAAAAATGAATATTAAAACAATGCGGCTTCTTAAAACAGCATTAATCGAAACTTATGGGGAACCAACCCCCGTTCAGGTTAGTACTGGGACAAAAAAAGGCAGGGGGATAGTTGCAACCGGCCACAACCTCAAAGCATTAGAAGAAGTGCTAAAACAGACTGAAGGAACTGACATAAATGTTTATACCCATTCTGAACTTCTTCCAGCACATGGATATCCTGAATTAAGGAAATACAAGCACCTTGCAGGTCAACTTGGTAAATCCTGGTTCGATCAAAGGGAGGTATTTTCAAAATACCCTGTTGCAATCCTTGGAACATCAAACTGCGTACTGCCTCCAAGAGATGATTATAGAAACAGGATGTTTACCACAGGAGTTGCCAGATTAACTGGCGTGCAGCATATTGACGGGTATGACTTTTCACCATTAATCGAAAAAGCTAAATCATTGCCTGAACTTCCAGAGGAACCTGGAGATACAATTTATTCAACTGGATTTGGAGCTTCAACAGTTCTTTCACTCGCACCAAAGATCAAAGAACTGGTTGAAGCAGGGAAAATAAGGAGATTCTTCCTGGTTGGAGGATGTGATGCCCCACTTGCAAAATCACCATATTATACAGAATTTGTGCAGAAATTACCTGAAGACACCGTAGTTTTAACCCTTGCATGCGGTAAATTCAGAATGAACCAGCTGCCCCTTGGAGATATTGAAGGAATTCCACGTTTAATAGACATAGGGCAATGTAATGATGCCATAGTAGGTATTGACATCGTAACTGCACTTTCAGACCTTTTCGGGCTTGAAGTGAACGAACTTCCATTAACCATTGTTTTAAGCTGGATGGAACAGAAAGCAGCGGCAATTCTATGGAGTTTACTGTACCTTGGAATTAAAGGAATATATCTCGGCCCAATAGCTCCAGCATGGGTAAATGAAGATATTATGAATTTCCTGGTTGAAAATTACGATATTAATCCAATTAGTACTCCAGAAGAAGACATTAAAAAGATTTTAGGGTAATTATATCCCCATATATTTTTCCAGCATAATTTGTTCTATTCAATACGAAAAATATTTTTATTACTTGTTTTAATAGTTAATAAGGTGATTTAAATGGCAGACAATTCCAATATTGATAAAGAGTTTGAAGCCCAATTAAAAGGTAAAATGGGCTGGAAATGCGCCTGTTCTCTAGACATTGTCGATAATGAGTCTTCACTTAGGTCAGTAACCTGCAAAAAGTGCGGTAAAACATTTAAAACTAATAGAGATACAGAATTTTGCTTTAAATGTGCAAAATAAATTTTAAAATTAGGTGGAAAAATGGCAAAGGTAGAACTGGAACGAATGATGTGTATATCCTGTGGAAACTGTATTGATATATGCCCCGACTTCTTTGAATTTGCTGATGACGGGCTTTCCCATTTAAAAGCACTGGAAAATACAGAAGAAACTGAAGAAATAGAAGTTGAAGACCCAGCTTGCTGCACACAAGCAGAAGAACTCTGCCCAGTAAGTATCATACATGTTTATGATTAAGTTCAGGAGGGTACAAAATGGAAGATATTAAAGGAAAAGTACTAAAAACCGCAGATTTAATTGAATATCAGGACGGTTCTGTAGTAAGCCGTGAAATAATAAGAAAAGACACCGGCACAGTGACCATATTTGCTTTTGATAAAGGAGAAGGGTTAAGTGAGCATACCGCCCCGTTTGATGCCATGGTTCAAATTATAGACGGTAAGGCTGAAATTATTATTTCAGGAAACAAAAATATCTTAGAAGCAGGTGAAATGATTATAATGCCTGCAAACGAGCCCCATGCATTGAAAGCGCTTGAAAAATACAAAATGATCCTGACGATGATAAGGTCATGAATTTAAATTTACCCTTTCGCTCCAAAATTTTGAATTTTTGGTGTTTGCAAAATTCGTAGAATTTTGGGACATGTGAAAATTTTCAATTTTCACGACCACAAAACTTTCTGTTTTGTAGGCATCGAAAATCTAATATTTTCGAAGGCCGTCGAAAAATCACAGATTTTTTCAGGCTGCAAAATTAAAAATTTTACAAGCTGTCAAAAACTGAAAGTTTTTGACGCAACAAACACGAAGTATTTGTAAGCTTTGATTTTCGAGGATTTCACTTTTAAAATCAGCCGTAATACTCGCAAATATCCATATACTCGCATTTTTCACATTTATTTTTATTTATTGTAAATTCTGGGATTTCCTGCTTTTCAAACATGGTGATCATATCATCCAGAACTCCAAATAGCTTTTGATGCAAAACTGAATTAACCACAACCGGCCGCCGCTCACATATCTTAATATAATCAACAAATCCAACCAACACTTCTTTATTGAGTTCATAATCCATAAGAGCAGCATAAGCAGCTATTTGGAGCGCGTCAGCTAACCAGACTCCTTTAGATGGAGGCATTCCTGTTTTAACCTCAACAGGGTAATAAACACCATTAATTACTTCTATCTTGTCAATTTTTCCTATTAAGTTAAGTCCTTCATTTTTTAAGGAAAACTCTAAAAGTGACTGTGGAAAAAACATTTCTGCAATTTCACCACCTCTTTTAGAAGTGGTGTTTAATATTTTTTTAATTTTTAAAGATAAAAATTGGGATTCTAATTTTAAATCCTCTTCTAAATCGTTGCATATACTGTTTAAAGTTGAATGATCTATTCCATATCTATCAAAATACTTCTTTGAAATTTTTTGGGTAAACTGAGGTACTTCCTCGAATATAGTGCTAAAAATATCCTCTAATTCAATATTTTCTTTTATACGCCATATGTTTTGCTTTGTAATTTCCTCATAACCTCTCCTAACTTCATGCACTAGTTTTCCATTTATCATTTCGTGCGTTTGGATATCGTTCTTTTGGGTCTGATTCAAAAATATTTTTGCAGGGCAGTATATAAATTCGGAGATTGAAGAAACTCTAATCATTTAAAACACCATGATAATCTCTTTTNNAAGTATAATATTAATATTAACTTCATATTAATTTTTATAAAACTCTTATAAATAGTATATGATACTCAAAATTTTTAAAAATAAGTATTAAGCTACAATAGCTCCACTTCAAATTAAATAGCATTTTAAACAGCGATAAACGCTAAAAAAATAGCTTTAAACATGAATATAAAATTAAAAATAATTTTTACAGCTTTCTGACTACTTCAGAAAGAACAATGTATAAATAATTTTAAAAAGAGAATCTACTTAATTTCACGTATAGCTTCATGATAAAATTCTGTAAATTCATTAATATGTCTTGATATATATCTAATATCCTCTTCTTCACCTTCAGAAGGGTTTAATTTTAAAACTATAAATAAATTTAGTCTCCCTTTATCTACAACGTGTGCTTCTTCTTTATAGGTTGCCAATTTAGCTTCAATCTCATCTTTCCATTCTTTAGGTGAAACCAGGTCTGCAAAATTGAGTTCAAATCCGTCTTCCCCAAACGAGCCAACAAATTCTAACATAGTACTATCATATGATAGTTATTACTCTTATATTTTTATCATTTATGATTTAACGCAGTTACTTAAAAATAAGCAAAATAATATTAAAAAGTGAAATACAATTTTAGTAGGCATTATAATCCACTTTAAATCTTAAAAAAAATTATTTTAAGTGAATAAAAAATAAAAAATGTTAAAAAAGATAACAAAATGCAGATGATTTTAATTTTCAAAAAAATAAAATTTTAGAGAATTAATCTTCCAAAACTCTGATAAAGAGAGTATTTTCTTTGACTAAATCAAGTTCATCAATTTCTTTAACGGCATTTCTAATATTTTTCTCCACTGCCTCATGTGTTACCATGAAAATTGGAACTTCTTTACCTTCATTTTTCCTTCTCTGATTTACAGATTCTAAACTAATATCATACTTACTTAATATACCAGATATATCATGTAAAACTCCAGGTTTGTCAAGTACAGTAAGGCGCAGGTAATATTTAGAACAGATATCTTCAATATCTTTTATTTCTTTGACTTCGGTATCTTTTGGACCGTATATGTTAGGTCGCTCCATATTTTCCATAATATCAAGACAATCGCCAACTACGGCACTTGCTGTTGGCATCATTCCCGCACCCGGTCCATACAGCATAACTGGCCCAACTATGTCTCCAACCAGATATACTCCATTGAAAACACCATTTACAGATGCGAGAAGATGATCTGCAGAAATTAAGGTCGGATGAACCCTTACTTCAAGCTTTCCCTCTTCAATTCTTGCAATTGCAAGGAGTTTTATAGAGTATCCAAGTTCATTTTTGATAAATTCAATATCTTCCTGTTTGATTTTACTTATTCCTTCAACATGGAATTTATCTTGTTCAACATATGTTCCAAAGCCTAAAATAGTAAGTATAATCAATTTTTGAGCAGTGTCATGCCCTTCAATGTCAAAAGTAGGGTCCTGTTCTGCATAACCTTTCTCCTGAGCTTCTTTTAATACTTCATCAAAATCAAGGCCTTCTTCAGTCATTTTAGTTAAAATATAGTTTGCAGTCCCATTTATTATACCATAAATAGATTTAATGTGGTTTGCTGCAAGCCTTTCATTTAATGGTTCAAGTAGAGGGATACCCCCACCGACACTTGCCTCAAAGCAAATTCGGACGTTGTTGTCATTTGCAGTTTTTAAGATTTCTTCCCAGTGTTTTGCAAGTAAAGCTTTATTTGCAGTGACCACATGCTTTCCATGGTTCATTGCTTTTAAAATGAACGTTTTCGCAGGCTCGTAGCCCCCAATAAGTTCTATTACTATGTCTATTTCTGGATCTTCCAAAATATCATTTATATCAGTTGATAAAACATTTTTATCTACTGCTACACCCCTATCAGTTTCAATATCCAGATCCACAATTCTCTTAAGCTTTATTTTTGCACCTACTTTTTGCTCCATAAGGTTCAAATTTCGGTTAAAAGTTTCTACAACTCCTGCTCCGATTGTTCCAAACCCAATGAGTCCAACATTATAAATATCCTTCATTAAAAGCCTCCATATCAAGGTAAAATTTTAATTTTTTAAAATGATTGTAAAAGATATCAATTGTTATAATTTGATAATTTAAAACTTTTCCCCCAGCACCCAAATCAAAAATTTTAAGGTTTTGAAAAGTTAAAACCTATCTTTTAACTGTTAAAAATCTTGATTTAGTTTGATATACTCACCTAATGCTTCCCTAGTTGTGCCAACTACAAGCCTGTATCTCACATTTTTATCAGTAACCTTTTCTAATCTACCCTTTGCAATTATTTCTTCACCCTCTTTTGCCTGTCCAGAATAAGTATGAGTAAATGAGACAATTTCAGTTATATCAACATCTTGACCTTCTAAAATATTAACATCTTCAATTTTGTAGGTAGCAGGGTTATCAAACGCGGCCATGGCATCAGATACCTTACATTCAATCTTTACAGTACCCATAGATTCGTATTTTTCTTCCCCATATTTTCCTGTTATTTCGTCCCAGTCACGGGTGGAAAGAATGTCAAAAAGTGTACCGTCGATTACGCCTCTATTATTTTTACGTTTTTCGTACCATTGAAACTCTTCATAACTCAATGTATCGTCTTTTATTCTTTTTTCATATAAGTGCGTCCAGTATTCGTCGCTTATACTTTTTAAATCGCTATTATCTTTAATTTCTCCAAAGGTATCCATAGCCTTTCTGTGATTTTTAAGGCCGTAAAATACAAAATCTATATCCGATACTTCTGGATCATATAAACCCGGTAAAATCGAACCAGAAACCCCCATTTTCGAATAAGGGATACCTGCCTGATCATGGAAGATACCAGCCAATTTTACAACTTTTTTAAGTAGTTCATCATTATCAAAGTTATTTAATATTTCATTTAGGCGTTCTTCTGGTTTTAATATCTTTTCAACCTTATTTAAAGGGACACCCATCATTTTAAGACTGTCATCAGGCCCAAAGAGATATTCAGGATATTTACCGCCTAAAAAATCATAAGCCTGCTTAGAGTCTACTTTAGAATACCTTTGTCCATTTTTAGACCTGTTACCATTAGGATCAGGAATATATCTTAAAAATGACAGAATCCTGTCTTCTGGATGCAGGTAAGAAGTTGTGGCAAAGAATAAATTGTCATTAGTGTATATGAAATCTCTTGCTCTGGCTCTCATAAGTTTATTTAATTGTATCAACCTATAAATAAATAACAATCTTTCAGATGGTAACCAAGATATATTAAAAATGAGTTAAATGATAATTTCAAGAATAAAACCCCAGGAAGACCTTAAAAAAGGTATTATTAGCATATCCGAGCAGGAAAAAATTAAATCAGGTATTATAATCTGCATGGTGGGCAGTCTAAATTCTGCTACGTTAAGAATGGCAGATGGCAATTATAAGACATTTAAAGGACCATTTGAGATTGTATCAACTGAAGGTACCATTTCAGCAGATGGGGTTCACGTACACATATCAATTTCAGATGCAGAAGGACATGTATTTGGAGGCCATCTAAGTGACGGCTGCATAATAAACACCACTGCAGAAATTGGTATTTTAAAATCAGATAAAGCTCTTAAAAGAGTATTTGACCCAGAAACAGGTTATAAAGAGTTAATTATTGATGATTAAACATAATAGTATATGAATAGAATTAAAAGATAACGTGAAATCATGAAATACAAAAAGTTAGAAAAAGGCTTAATTTATGATGGAAGTCCAATACAACCATTTTGGGCATTTACAGAACATAAAGTTAAAGGTTCAAGTATTATAGCATGGATAGGTCCCCTAAATATAGAACCAGAAGAACTCATAGACTATGAAGATGTGGGCCTTGAAATAAAGGCTGATAAAATGATGCACTTTATAGTGGAACATTTTGACCGCCAGCCTGCAGACCTGAAGACATGTTACCACAGGCAAAGAATACTTGTAATGATATCTAAAGATATTTTAGGCGAACTTGGCATTACTACAACTCGTGACGGGGATGACATCTATTTTGAAGGCAGAAAGCTCAGCATCTCCATAGCGACATGCTCCAACAGCAGCATGAAAATACATTTCGGGATGAATGTTATAAATAAAGGTACTCCTGATGATATAGAAACAATAGGACTTTGTGAATGCCTGGAAAATATGGATGATGAAAAAATAGATGGCATAATTGATAAAATATGCGAAAGTTATATTAATGAAATTGAATCTATTGAAGAAGATATCACAAAGACCAGAGTATTCTAAATGTGATAATATTTGTGATCCCAAAAAAATTATGCATTAATTAAGTATGGCATTAACCAGCTTAACTTATTACTTAAAAATGAGTTATATAAAAATTACCCAACATAACATTAAATTTAAGAGTATTAAATACATTTAATAAGTTCAAATAACATAATTAAGAGCATAACAGTATGTTTAATCAAATAAATCATTTAAAATTAATATATTTAATTTAAATTAGTTAAGAGGACATTATAATGAAAATAGAGATTAATGGAATACATGCTAACTTAAGATTCTCATCAGCCCACATGATCCCTTTACATGAATCATGTGGAGGAATACACGGACATTCTTACATTGTTGATCTAACTGTAGAAGGCGAAAGAAGTGGAGAATTCGGATTTGTGGTTGATTTTAAACAGGCAAAAAAAATCGTGAGAGAAATCTGCTCAAAATTTGATCATAAAGTTCTAATTCCATGCAACAACGATGTTATTGAATTTACACACAAAGACGACAAATCTGTAGAATTTAAAATAGGTGAGAAAGAATACAAACTTCCTCTGGAAGATTGTTGCCTTTTAGAGCTCAAATCAACCTCTGCAGAAGATCTGGCGGAATACTTTGCCGAAGAAACATTTAAATACTTAAAGGCATCTAATAATAGTGTCTCAAGTGTTCAAATTTGTGTAAATGAAGGCATTGGACAAGGTGCCTACTTCCAGACATGTGAATAACTGTATAATTCATATGGTGACATAAATGAAAGCTCATATAAATGAGATTTTTTCAAGCATCCAGGGTGAAGGTAAACTAATTGGAAGAAGGCAGATTTTTGTAAGATTTTCTGGATGTAATCTACACTGTAATTATTGTGATACCCCACAAGGCTTAGATCCTAGAAGTGGATCCTCTTTTTCAGAAGAACAACTTTTTAATTCTGTAAATAAATTAATAACTCCAGATTTCCATTCTATTTCTTTAACAGGAGGAGAACCATTACTACATGCAGATTTCATAAGATCATTTTTAGAAAAATATGATTTTGATTGCCTGCTTGAAACCAATGGCTCATTACCTGATGAAATGGAGAAAATAGCAGAGTTAATTAAATATGCTTCTTTAGACATTAAATTGCCGGAGCACTGTTCAACTTCTAATTGGGATAATCTATTTAAAGATGAATTAAAATCACTAAATCTATTAATAGATAATAAAACAAATATATATTGTAAGATAGTTATACTGCCCTCTACAAAAGTTGATACAATAAAACTGATAGCTTCAAAGATGGTTGATGAAATTTCAGATGCTTCCAAGTTATCAATGATTATCCAACCTGCATATCCCCTTAATTATTGGATAGAGAACAATGAGAAATTATTTGAATTCTCTGAAGTGGTAGGTAACTATTTAGATGTATTAACAATACCTCAAGTTCATAAACTTCTGAAAGTACGGTAAGGTGTTTTAAAAATGGAAATAGAAACAAAAGTTACAGTAAATGATGCAATGACATCAAATGTAGTCACCGTAAGCTCCGAAAACAGCGCCGCAGATGCTGCCTATTTAATGAGTCAAAATGAAGTGGGTTGTTTAATAGTAAAGAACAACAGCGAACCAGAAGGGATAGTTACAGAAACAGATATCATCAACAAAGTTGTTGCCCATGATATCAAAGCCAGTGAAATATCAGTCGATGAAATAATGACTAAAAACCTCATAAAAATCGACCCCGGAAGAGAACTAAATGAAGCAGCTAGATTCATGTCAAAAATGAATATAAGAAGGTTAGCTGTAGTAAAAGAAGGAATTCTTAAAGGCATATTAACTGCAAAGGACATAATGGCAGTTTCTCCAGAATTAACTGAAATTCTTGTTGAAAACGCAAGAATGGAAAATCAGATCGGCCATGAAAATATAAATCCACCAGTACCTGGAGTTTGTGAAGCATGCGGAAACTTTATGGATGATTTAGACGAAATTGATGGAAAATTTGTCTGTGAAGACTGTAAAGAAGATTTAGAAGGTGATTTAATTTGAACAATGTTGGAGATGTTATGACACCTGATCCAGTCACAGTTTCTGTAAATACGAGTGTAACTAAGGTTAGATCTATATTAAGGGATGAAAGCTTTAGATGTGTTCCCGTAGTCTCTGGAAAGCATTTAGAAGGAGCAATAACTCGTGGAGACATGATGCGCATCTCTGCAACAAAATCAAATATTGAAGCCCGAGGGATTATGGAACACCCCAAGGTCATTACAACACCAGAAGTAGATATTAACGAAATTGGGAAAAAAATGATAAATTCAGATATTATCCAAGCACCTGTTGTTAAAACAGAGGATGATATGACTCTTGTTGGAATAATAAGTGTGGCTGATATTCTGGAGAATTTATTAGATAGAGAAGTGAAGCCTAAAAAGCAGAATGTAGGCGAAGCAACAACACGAAATGTTGTTACATGCAACTATGATGATCCTTTATCAAAAGTATGGGATAAAATGGACGATACTGGATTTTCTGGACTCCCTGTAATTAAAAAGAAGAAAATAATAGGCATGATAACCAGGAAAGACATTATAAATTCAGGCCATGTAAGACTTTCCAAAGAAGGTGGAGTTAAAAAGCCCACAAAAGTAGAAAGTGTTATGAAAACCCCCCCAATAGCCATCACTGAAGATAAGGACATTAAAGAAGCTGCAAAATTAATGGTCAAATATAATATTGGAAGATTGCCTGTAGTTGATCATCCAGTACATATTAAAAAAGAACCCGAAAGAGTAAGAGAAGCAGAACTTGTTGGAATAATAACAAGGGAAGATATCTTGGGGTCGTATATAAATTGATTTTAAAGTACTATTTACATGACTTAAATAATTCAAATTTATTTTTAGAGATTACTTCAGGTTTAGTTTCATATGAGGTGTACTCATGAGAAGAAAAGAACTAATAAATATAGTAAAATCTAGAGAAAGAGCTCCATTGGAGTTTGAAACCCACATAACAGAACACGAAGGCGATATTATGAGCATCGCCAAAAGAGAAGTAGTAACAGTGCCCCAAAGTGCTACAATCAAAGAATCCGCAGAGATAATGGTAAAAAACAAATTTAGAAGGCTCCCAATTACAGACCCCGGGACCGGGAAAATCCGTGGAATCGTGACAGCCATGGATATACTTGACTTTTTAGGTGGTGGAGACAAGTATCAAATTTTAGAAAAAAAACACGACGGTAATTTTTTATCCGCCATAAATGATCCTGTAAGGGAAATTATGACAACTAAGGTAGAAGTTTTAAGTCATAAAAGTTCCATTGGCAATGCAGTTTCCAAAATGCTGGAAAAAAAAGTCGGTGCATTCCCAATAGTAGATTCAGATGAAAAAATCGTGGGAATAATCTCAGAAAGAGATTTTGTATTTCTCTTATCCGGAGTCTTAACTGATGAAATTGTGGAAGATTTCATGACAACATCACTTATAACAACTACTCCTGGAACCCGAATTGAAGGGGCATCTAAAATTATGGTTAGAAATAAACTTAGGAGAATCCCTGTAATTGGAGAAGAACGAAAAACACCTCACCCCGAAAATGATAAGCTTGTTGGAATTGTTACTTCAACAGATATCTTAAAATTCCTTGGTAATAATACTGCATTTGAAAAATTAGTCACAAATGATGCTGAAGAAATCCTGAATACCACGCTTGCAGATATCATGATTAGCGACGTGACCACAACCAACTCCCAAACACGATTAGGTGAAATATGCAGTATAATGGAGACTAAAGGTATTGGAGGACTTCCCGTAGTTAGAAATAGTGATTTAATTGGTATAATAACAGAAAGCGATATTTTAAGGGCAGTAAGTAGATAAAATTATTGCAAATTATACATACAGGATTAATAGCTTCATGGTGGTAAGATGTTAGTAAAAGATGTAATGGATGACGAAGTATTTTTGATTCGGGAAACTGAACAGGTAGCCCACGCAAGGAAAATTATGCTAAAACACGGAGTTAGTAGAGTCATAGTTACAGACCGAGAAGATAATCCCATTGGAATTGTCACAGAAAAAGACTTAACACGCAAATTAAGAGGAAATGGCCCTGCATGGAAAAGAAGGCCAATAGATACAATATCCATCAGAAGAATTATGAGCAACGGTCTTATAACAGTAGATGCCGACAGCGACCTGAAAGAAGCCGTTGAAACCATGTTGAGGGATAAAATAAGTTCAGTCCCAGTTGTAGATAATGAGGGTTTGGCAGGAATTATCACCAAAACAGACCTCATGAAATTTTATGCATCCAAATTCCATAACAAATGGAAAGT
The DNA here is from genome assembly GCA_002509665.1 of Methanobacterium sp. UBA8. Classification (GTDB taxonomy): domain Archaea; phylum Methanobacteriota; class Methanobacteria; order Methanobacteriales; family Methanobacteriaceae; genus Methanobacterium_D. The sequence goes on along the minus strand of DADN01000250.1, from coordinate 10,337 downwards.
TTCAGATCTTATGACCCAAGATGTAGTAACTGTAAATCAAAATCATACTATAACTCACGTCATAAGTGTTATGAACGAAAATAACATAGATGGACTTGTTGTAATGTTTGATAATGACGTTGCAGGCATTATAACTCCAGCTAATATCTCCTTTGCTGAGGTAAATGATCCGGATACAGGTGTGAGTGTTGAAAGGGTCTACTTTGTAAGGCAGGGAGTAGAAGGTGAGGAAAAAAGAAAAGCTAGAGATCTATCCATGTTAACTGCAGAAGATATAATGACCGAAGATGTTGTAAAAATCAGCAAAGATATAGATGCAGCAGAAGCTGCCCAATTGATGTGTAACAGCTATATAAGTCACCTTCCCGTTGTTGAAGACGATTCTCTTATTGGAATAATCACCAAAACAGACATAATTAAAGGAATTCAGTAAAAAGCTTGAATTTAGTTATATATTTTGTAAACTGGAGTGAGAATATGCACATAAAAGATATAATGAGTTCCAAAGTTGTTGTAGTAGATAAAGACCAGAATCTCAATGATGCACTAAAACTCATGAAAAAACATAAAATTTCACGACTGCCTGTTATAAACACCAACAACAACCATGAAAGGGAATTAGTAGGAATTATAACTGAAAAAGATATTGCATTACGGCTTGGTTCATCCAGATACGGCAATATGCCTCCTTCACATTTCCATGTGTCCACAGTTATGAGTCCAGATCCTATAACACTAAATGCGGCTGAAAATCTGGGGAAAGCTGCCAAAATAATGATTGAAAATAAAATTGGTGGAATACCGATTGTAGATGATGGCGAAATCGTAGGCATCATTACAAAAACTGATTTCATTAAAACATGTCAGGGAATACCTTACAATAAGACGTATATAAAAGACAGGATGCAGACGGGCGTGATGACTGTAAATTCCGGAGATAGACTGGTTCATGCGAGGAGAATATTAATTGATGAGGATATTGGAAGGCTACCTGTAATGAGCGGGGATGAAATTGAAGGAATTCTAACTGCTAAAGACATAGCAGATTCAATGATATCCTTTAGAAAAATTGTTCCTGACAAGTACCAAGCTGCAAGGATAAGGAATCTCATTGTAGAAGATATAATGACTCAAAATGTGAGGACCATCAATGAAGAAAAAACAATAGCTGATGCTTCAACATTTATGATAGACGAAGATTTCAGCGGAGTACCAGTTACAAACGATACCGGTGAAATTACAGGCATGATCACTAAAACAGACCTTATGAACCTCATTGTAGAATTAGAGGAGGTTTACTGAATTTTACCTGAAGTCAAATGTCCAAATTGCAATAAAAAGATGAATATAGATTGGAGGAGGAATAATTCCCTCACCAACTTTTTTTTTCATTGTTCTACTTGTGATTTAGAATCCAAAATTGTTATAGAAGATTTCTTAGATAAGAAACTTCAAGAACTTCTAAACGTGAAATCAGATAAGCTGGATCACGCAATTAAAACGGGCATTATTAAATTTTTTGAATTCCACGGATTTCCCGCCATGCAGTTTAAAAAAGATGTTGGAGTGATGGAAACCGGAACTGTAATTTATTTTAGAAATAAAATAGAAGTAATAAGAGGTTTTCCAAAGATAAGAAGGACATTAATGCTTTCACCAACTCTTAAAAATCATTTTAAGGATGAAGTCGCTCTTGAAGAAAAAATGAATGGATATAATGTGCGTATAGCATCCATAGGTGACGAAATAATTGCTTTAACAAGGCGGGGTTATGTATGTCCTTATACTACAAAGAAAGCTTTAGAGATTATGAACTTGAAGGGTTTCTTCCAAGATAATCCTGATCTGGTAATATGTGGAGAAATGTTGGGTACTGAAAATCCTTATGTGACTCATTATTATGAAGAGATTGGAGATATAGGGTTTAGAGTATTTGATATACGTAAAAAAGTCTCAAATGAACCAATGTCCATTAAAGAAAAAACTGAATTACTTGAAAGATATAATTTACCGGTTGTACGGCTTATTGGAATATATGAAATTAATGAAGCACCATCCGCAATTAAAAAAGTAATTAAAGAAATAGGAAGCGCCGGCAGGGAAGGAATTGTAATTAAAGACCCTTCTATGGAAATTCATCCCCTAAAATATACGTCTTCTCAAGCACATGATGATGAACTTCGCTATGCATTTACATATCCTTTTGACTTTGGAAGAGATTTTTTCTTTAGCAGAGTGATAAGAGAAGGTTTTCAGGCATTTGAAATGAAAGATGACAAAGAAAAGCTTGAAGAAAGGGCATTTATGCTTGGAAAAGCAATTTTATACCCCATGGTAGATACAATTAAAAATGTGGCTTCGGGAAATACTGCAGGTGAAGATCTAATAATCGATGTGGATAACAAGGAAGAGGCTGAAGATTTCCTGCATTATCTGCATGATCTTGGAGTATTTGCAGTTATACTCAAATTTGAAGATAATAAAGCTACAATAAGGAAAATACATCAATCTACAACAGATAAAATTACCAATTATATAAATGGAGGACTTTACTGAAATTTTTCGGTTTAAAACTCAAATATTTTAAAAATTTAATGAATTCTAGTTTAATCTATAAATTAAGCATATATTAAAAATTTTGTCTAATTCAAGGCCATATATGCTGATATTTCCAAGATTAAAGCATAATTTATGGTTTTAATCAATGGTTAGTTAACCATGTCTTTGATAAGTAGTGATAAAAATTAGTATTTAACAGTTTATGTGTATAAAAGTTTAATATTTTTATTATATTAATAACAACTTAAAAAAGACCCTATTTTTTACATAATACTAAAATTAGCTTTAAATACCATTTTTTTAGTGCTAAAGCTCCATTTTGCAATTTTGAATTACAAAGAACCCATTATTATTTAAATTATTAATAATAAAATAAATTAAAGTAATATATACGGATATTTTCGAGAAATATCTCACACAATAAGTTTGCAGATATCAAGTTTAGAGTTAAAATTTATTTAAATTAGGTTATATCGCATGAAAAATAAGATTATACACTTAATTATAGGAACANNGCATCTGATATATCAATTAAAACAGAAGATCCTAATTTACAGAATACAGTTAATTTAAACAAAGCTTCTAAATTAAATTCTACAAATGAAAGTATCACAAGATCCACTTCAAGAGATACATTAAATGAAACCGGATGTTGTTCTGTTTTAATCCATGTAGGACCCGGTCATGATGTACTATCTTACAGAAGAGATTCAGTAAATTCAGCGGATATAATAATTGATAAGATAAATTTCAACGGCCAAACTGCAATCAAAGAATATAAAATCCAACGAGGATACTTCACCCATACAATAATTACAGAAAATGGATGGATGATTGGTATTGGAGGGAAAGATGACCCAAATACAACTAAACAATTAGAAGCACTTGGAAGTGATATAATAACAAAGGGACATATCGAAAGAGGAGATATGAATAAAGCAAATGAAATCCTAGAAAGAAATGGATGGGGACATTTCCTGATAAAATCTCCAGAAGATAATGTGGGAATAACTGCATGTGACTACAGGGTTCATAAAAGCATAACTAAACTATTTAAAATGAAAGATGGAGACTACGTCAAAGTGCCCAATAACCCTCGATATTATGGTAAAGGTAAATTTAATATGTTCAGCAAGGATCCAGATAATGCAGCACTAAAAATAATAGGTACGGATATTTATGGACAATCCAGGAAAGATGTCATTACCTATGATTACAATTCTGAAAAAGTTGATATTTGGGCCTCTTTTGACGGAGGAGCATTATTATGGGGACCCACAGGAAATCCAGATAATATTCAGTATCTAGGAACTAAAATAAATGGTAAAGACTTACCACTAATTCCTGGCAAAAAATTCCTTGGAAAAGAAGACTTGAACATTAGCCCCACTACTAATTCAGCATTTATTAATCAAAATATAGTTTCTTCACTCAACAACGTAAATAATTTAAAACCTTCCTTAGCTCAGTTAAATGTTTAATTCATTTACCTTTTAATTTTTTAAGTTTTAAACCTTAATCAGGTTCAACTCAATCTATAAGTTGGAGGTAGCGTGGATGGAGAAATATAAACTTATAATACTCATAATTTGTTTTAGCATTATCGGAATAGCCGGAGTCACATATATATTAAATAGTATCAATAGCTCTAACAGTGCAGTTATTGGTTCAGATAATAGAGGTTATGTTACAAAAGAGGTTTATGCATCAAATGAACCTAATAAACCAAAAATAGCCGTAATTACCGGCATACATCCCCGCGAAAAAATAGCAGTATCTCCAATAGAATCTTTAATCAAAAATTATGCATTAACACATGACGTTGGAATAACTGACTACAGCATACATGTTTTAGATCATCCAGAAAACTTTACTGTGGGAAGGGACAATGGTGAAGGGCTTGCAGAACAGTACATAGTTTCAGATATCAAAAAATCAGATTATAAACTTGTAATTATTTTCCATGCCCACCAACAAGGCTATGGAGATGGATTTTATATTGCAACACCCTCCATGGATAACAAATCGGTGGAACTCGCCAAAAATGTCAAAAAAACACTACCTTCCTTTAATTATTATCAATCCTCCAAAAATAATCATTATAAATCTACTTCTGTAATACGAGTCTCAGACCCTATTGCAAATGAAGGTTACCCCACATTTGTCTATGAGATTCCAGAACAAAACACCACTGAAAATGCTACTGAAATGACAGGTAAACTCCTTGATTCATGTATTAATAACATAAATACAAAATAATGTCTCAAATCTACTAAAAAGAAATTAAAAAAGTATCATCTAACCCAATTCCATAAGTTTGTGCACTTATTTTTCTTTTTAAATGCGAATAAAAAGTAAAAAATTAGACTATTTTCTATTTAAATATGATGACCACACAAATCAACATTATCACAGAGATATTAAATCATTATACAAACTTTGTGTTTAAATTCATTAATTAACAGTATTATCCAAATCAAGGAGTAAACCATGACAAATCCCAAAAAAACATGTGAAATAGGTTTTTTAGGCCCATCTGGTTCATATGCAGAAGAAGCTGCTTCTAAAATTCAAGGAGATCTTATATCATTTGACTCCATAATGGAGGTCATAGATGCTGTTGATCAAGATATCATAGATAAAGGAGTTGTTCCAATAGAAAACTCCATAGAAGGTCCTGTAGGCGTGACCCTTGATCTTCTTGCAAATGACTACGATCTAAAAATTAAAAATGAAATTATACTGCCAATAAGCCATAATCTTCTTATAAATAAAGAATCATCTATAGAAGACATAGAAATAGTATATTCTCACATGCAGGCGCTTTCACAGTGCCGTAAATTCATTGAAAAAATGGGTGCAAAACCTGTAGCAACTCCAAGCACATCAGGAGCTGCAGAAATGGTAAAAGGTCAAAAAAATGCAGCTGCAATTGGGACGAGCAAAGCTGGTGAAATATATGGCCTTAAAATAGCTGCAGAAAACATACAAGACTTTGAAAATAACTCAACACGATTCGTTGTTGTAGGTAAAGATGATCACGCCCCTACTGGCCATGATAAAACATCCATTGTATTTTCACTGATTGAAGATAAACCTGGAGGATTATATGATGTCCTCGGTGAATTTGCAAAAAGAGACATAAATTTAACCAAAATTGAATCACGGCCTTCTAAGAAGAAACTCGGAACTTACATCTTTTTCATCGATTTAGAGGGACATAGAGCGGATGAAGAAGTAAAGAACATTTTAGATACCATAAAAATAAATACCATAAAAACAAAAATATCATACATAAAGCTATTAGGTTCATACCCAATTGAGGATAATGATTAAAATAATAGTTTGAAAATAAATTATTAAGACTATCTAACACTAAAACAAAATGATCAAAATTAATCTTAAAAATTATTTTTAAGGGTCATATCCTAAAAGGAGATGATTGAAATAAGTCTTGAAAAAGAAAGGGTCATAAAAAGCCTTAAAGAACTTGAAAAAGAGTATAACAAAGGTAATATACCAAAAAGCCATTATGACTTCCAAAAAAGGAAACTAACAGAGCAGCTTGAAGCATTTAATGTTGCAGACAGGGTACGAAAACTCCAGGGTAAAGAAACTACTGACGTAACTAGCGAAGAAACAAGCAGTGAAGATGAAAATAAAGAATTATTTAAAAAATTCATTACACCTCCTGGTCTTGAAGAAAAGAACATAAAACCAAAGGGAAGACCAATAAGCACCAAAATTGGAATAGGAGTTTTAGTTGCAGCATTCTTTATAGGTATTGTATTTGGAGTATATGGATTTATTCCTCAGCAGGTATCCAGTTCTTCCTTGTATACAAATGATAGTGCATTTCCTCCGTTTACCAATAATTCAACAAACGTCACTAACATGACTAACAGTACCAACGCTACTAAAAACATGACCAAAACCACAAATACAACTAAGATCACCAATAAGACAACTAAGACAAAAAATTCGACTAAAACAAATAGCAGTACAAAAAATAACAACAAAACTAAAACAAACGCGCAAGATTTTAACTTAGATGAATATTTTTAACTTGTAATAATTGAGGCTGTTAAGTCTCAAATATTACCTTAACTCTTTTATTTTTTATTAAATAATTAAAAACTGCCAATTTTAACTTATTTTACCAAAATTATGGCTAGTAATCTATATTTAAATTAAATAGAACAAAATACTATGGAAAAACTTACATATCTCTTCTTTACGCTGATAAATGAAATAGAAAACTATATATTTAGTTTTCAAAATGATAATAATAGAAGAGGTTGATAAATTGAAAAAATATTTGCTTGCAATAATTCTTTTACTATCCATAGTCCTAATATCCGGATGTACCACTTCTGGAAATCAAACAGCCCCCAATACATCCACTAATGTCAAATCATATGGGGGAGACCAGTTTAACTTCAGTTACCCTGCCACCTGGCAGTTGATAACAGGTCAAGCCCAAAACAGTACCATTGCAGTAGGAGATCCAACTTCAGCAGATAGCAGTGGAAACGTCAAGGTAAACGTTGAAATACAGGCAGCAGTAAAGCCATCAAATGTGACACTGCAAGATTATTACAATTCAACATATGCTCAATTTGCGGCACAAAATTTAGGTTATAAACAGTTATCAGATGGGACCATCACTGTAAGCGGGAAAACAGCTCTTGAGAATGTTTACATATTAAGTTCATTATCTAAAGAGCAAAGGGCAGTATGGATCCAAAATGGAAACGCTGTCTATATAATACTCTGCAGTGCTCCTATTTCACAATACAATAATCAACAAGAGAATTTCAACACCATAATCAGCAGTTTTAAGTTAATTTAACAATATATGATCAGAATACATTAATTTTTTACTTAAAAACAATTCATTCTCTTTTTATAAATTAAATTTTAAACAAAAGTAACTTTAACCAGTCAACACAATTAATGTATAACATGATATGTTAATCATGACAGTAGATTAAAAGCTTTATAAATAGATTCGGCTTACGAAAATGAAATTTTTGTGCATCCAAAATTAAAAATTTCGAGAGCTTACAAAAACTATGTTTTTGTGCATCCAAAAATAAAATTTTTGAGAGNNGAGAGTGATAAATTGAAAAAATATATGTTTGCAATAATTCTCATAGTTGCAGTGATTTTATCTGTATTTGTAACATTTGAATATGTAACCAATACAAATCAAACATTAAACCAAACATCCCCTTCTGTTCCAACAAAGACTTATTCTGCAAACGGAATTTCTTTTAATTACTCTGCTGACTGGGAAGAAGGTAATAAAACCGGGCAGTATTTAATTGCATATCTTAAAGATCCAAAGCTCAACAGTTCAGATGGTAAACCTGGAGCTGTAGTAGAAGTTATGAAAAGGACATCTAATGGCGTTCCATTAAAGAGATTTTATGATGATGTTAAAGCAGAAGCATCAAATGTACCGGGTTACGGAGTGATGTCAGAAACAATTACTACAGTAGATAATGTAACAGCCTACGAATTTACAGCCAGAGCCATGGACAGCAATGTTGAAGAACAATTTGATATAGTACTTTTTGAAAAGAAAGGATTTGTATACATGATAGCGTGCGGAACACGAGCTCCGACATATTTAAGTGATGAAGAGGAAAACTTTGATATAATACTTGATAGTTTTAAAGTACAGTGATTTAATTTGATTTTAGACCATAATTATCTATTTTTTAGGGATCCATCCCTACTTTTAGATGCATTACTGTTACTTTGAAAAGAAAAATTATATTAGTCTGTTTTTTAGATGATACTACATAGAAAAAATGAGGTAGTCGATGAACGGTCCATTGAAAAAGGGTAAAGACAAAAGTAATAATTTACTAGGCGGCCCACAGCAAAAATATAAAGATAAAACCCGTAACCCATTTAAGGGCCAGTATAGAAAAGAAACATTCGCAATTAGCCTTGCAATTCTTATAGCGCTCCTTGTACTTGTAGTAACCCATGTATCAACTGAAAACAATAGTTCCATTCAACAGACAAACCAACCAGTTAACCAAACAACAGAAATACCTACAAAGATCTATTCCGCTGGCGGAATATCACTCCATTACCCATCTTCATGGAATATTACAACTGATGAGGTTAATGAAACCAGTACCCAGATTGTAATTCAGGACCCGACTTCAGCAAATAATCCTCAAAGTACGCAAATTGCGGCTTTTACTATACTTAAAGTACAAAATGATGGATCTGAAACGCTAGAACAACGTAAAGATGATTTCATCCAGAGTTTTACAAATTCTGGCGCTAATATAGCACTTACAAATACATCCAATGTCACCATAAGTGGAATAAATGCTACTGAAGCAGTATACTCCGGGAATGACCCTAAATACAACAAAATACAATTAAAAGTTATATATTTCGAGCAAAATGGTATGTTTTACATATTAGGATTTTTTACTAAAGGAATGGACCTACAAAGTCAGGACCCCTATTTCAATATGATATTAAATAGTTTTAAAATCCAATAATTGTCCTATCTAACTGGATACTCCATTAAATATAATCTAAATTCAAATTTTTATTTATATTTCTTATTCATTATTCTTCAATTAAATAAAGCCATCTTACTTATTCCTATTTTTAGTATATCTTTTTCAGCATTATTAAATGAAGTATTTAAAATCATATTTAATGCAATGACTACAACAAAGAGAAAGGGTTTTTAATCAGGTTTTTATATAGAAGTATAATATATATAATGAATAGAATACAATATATTTCTGGTATTATATTTGACAGAGAGAAAAACCTGAGAGCTACCATAAAAACTGCTTTTTATTTTAGTTGCTTCCTAAAATGAAAAATATAACATTATACCCCCGAGTGATATAATTATATAGAAAATTTTGGGGATTAAAAGGAGCAATATTAAAAAATACGCTGGTAGTATATGTTATTTGCTAAATAAAAGGTCAAATAGGCCTATTAGGGTTAGATCTGTAATATATATAATTTTTAAAATTATCAATTCCAGTAAAATCAATAAAATTTTACTGTAGCGAATCATGGTTCGCCGACCCTCGAAAATAGGTTTTTGGGGAATGAAAATCAAGTTGATTTTCAAAGAAATAGAAGGAGGAATAGAGAATGGTATTGCCAATATGCGATGTCTGCTTAAAAAGTGGAATGTTATGTCAGGGGTGTGAAAATAAGTTAAAAAGTGGTGAAATAAGCCAGCTAGATTTAGACATTGCAAAATTACTTTACAAACTTGGAGAGGGTACAATAGGCTTTAAAAAGACTATTGAAATAGGAGACGTCGTTATAATAGTAACAGACAAAGACCAAGTGGGCAAAATTATAGGCAAAAGTGGAAAAATAGTAAGAGCAATATCAAAAAAGATAGGGAAAAAAGTAAGAGTTATAGGGGAAGGCTCTGACTTTAAAGAAGTAGCAAGAGATATTTTAGCTCCTGCAAGAATATCAGGGATTAATATAGTCTATGGAACAGATGGGGAAGAAAAATACAAAATCAGAGTCATGAAGGAAGATTCAAGAAGGCTTCCTGCAAGATTAGATGTATTAAACGACATCATGAAACAGCTGACCCATGAAAGAACTGTTATTGTTATTGATGACCTTTAAGGTTATCAAATAACCTTTCGAAAATCCCTCAAAATCCTCAAAAAAATTTTCAATTTTTTTGGGAGTTAGGAAATGCAAGCATTTCCTAAAATTCGAAGAATTTTTGGGGCATGTAAAAATTCTATGAA
>DADN01000004.1 GCA_002509665.1 Methanobacterium sp. UBA8 | reverse complement strand
ATTTTTTGTCCACTTCCATCATGCATACAGGATCTAAGGCCATTTTTTCACCTCAACTGTTTAAATCTCTCAAAAATTAACTTTAATATTATTTTTTTAATATGATCAAAGAAATTAATATTATTTTTTAATTGACAAAAATAGAAGAAAAATAGAGCATTTAGTTACTCTACATACTTTTCTGGACTTTTTTAAAATTTACTGGGCTATATCTACTTCTTCTTTCTTTGCAGGAGGTACATAACCTTTTAATAGCAATGAAAGGGTTAAAACAGATACTGAACTCAATGCCATCGCAAGCCCTGCAAATTCGGGTCTAAATGTAATCCCAAAGAATGGGTAGAGCACCCCTGCCGCAACAGGAATAAGCACTGTGTTGTATGCAAAAGCCCAGAATAAGTTCTCTTTTATTCTTCCCATCACTTTTTTACTTAACTGAATACCGGCCAGGGCATCCATGATATCGTTTTTTATAAGGACAATTTCTCCGCTTTCTATTGCTATATCTGTACCGCTTCCTATAGCTATTCCAACATCAGACTGTGCTAGTGCAGGAGCATCGTTAATACCATCACCGACAAAGGCTACAACTTCGCCAGCTTCTTGAAGTCGCTTAACCTCTTCAGATTTATCTTGAGGGAGCACTTCTGCAATTACATTTTCAATTCCAACCTGTTTTGCAACTGCATTTGCTGTTCTTTCATTATCTCCAGTTATCATGACAACCTTAAGGCCTGTTTTCTTGAGCTTTTCAATCGCATCTCTGGTGGTTTCTTTTAATGTGTCAGCTATAGCGATTGTTCCGGATAAAGAGTTATCGGTAGCAATTAAAACTGCTGTTTTTCCTTCATTTTCAAATTTAGATAATTTTTCTTCTATTTCTTCAGATATTGCAATGTTTTTATCTTTAAACAAGGCTCTATTTCCTATAGTAACTTCTTTGCCTTCTATCACTGCTTTTACTCCTTTTCCTCCAAAAGTATCGAAATTCTCACTTGTTTCTATTTCTATATTTTCTTCCTGCGCTTTTTTAACAACTGCTTCTGCAAGAGGGTGCTGTGAGTTTTTCTCAACACTGGCAGCGAGTTTTAGCAATTTAAGTTCATCCATTCCAACTGCATCCACATCTGTAACCTCAGGTTTACCCTTAGTAAGTGTACCTGTTTTATCGAACACTATTGTTGTAAGTTTTTCAGATATTTCGAGAGCTTCACCATTTTTAATCAATATCCCAAGCTCTGCTCCTCTTCCAATACCTACAGTTATGGCTGTGGGTGATGCAAGTCCAAGTGCACAGGGGCATGCTATAACAAGAATTGAAATTAACACTGTAAGGGCAAAGAGAAGGGTAGCTCCTGATAGATACCAGAATAAAAATGCTGCAATTGCTATAGTTAAAACAGTTGGGATGAAATAACTCACAGCTTTATCTGCAATTCTCTGGACAGGTGGCCTTGAGCCCTGAGCGTTTTCTACAAGTTTTATAATTTGAGATAATACCGTATCTTTTCCAATTTTTAAGGCTTTAAATCTTAATATTCCATTTTGGTTGATAGTTCCCCCAACCACTGTTTTTCCGGCATTTTTAAATGCAGGAATTGGTTCTCCAGTAATTGCAGATTCATCTACGTAACTCTCACCGTTTACAACTTCTCCATCTGCAGGGATCTTTTCGCCAGGCTTAACAACTACTGTATCGCCCATTTGAACATCTTCAATTGGAATTTCAATTTCATTGCCACTGCGAATTACAGTGGCAGTTTTTGCCTGTAGCCCAATTAATTTTTTTATAGCAGTTGATGTCTGTCCTTTTGCTCTAGACTCTAAATATCGGCCTAATGATAGGAAAGCCGCAAGTATAAGTGCAGTTTCATAAAACATGAATTGTTGAGTTAATATGATGCTGAATGTCCCTAAAATACTTGCTACATAAGCAACTCCTATTCCCATGGAGTACATAACATCCATATCGAGGTTTTTATGTTTAAGGGAACGTAATCCTGCAGCAAATATTGGATAACTTACATAAATAAATGGTAAAATTGAGACAATTAACATAAATAGGGGCATTGAAATTGGAAGAGGGATATCTACATAAGGTAAAATCATGAGGGGAATTCCAAATCCAAAACCAACAATTATCCTATTTCTCTTATCTTTGAGGTCTTTGGCTCTTACCTCTTCTTCAAGTTCCTCTGTTTTTTCCCCTTCAACACCGAGATACTGGTAGCCCAGATCCTCAATTACATTTTTCATATTGGCAACTGTTGTAATTTCAGAATTGTATGTAACATAAGCTTTTTCAGAGGTTAAGTTAACATTAACATCACTGATCCCATCAAGTTTTCCAAGGCCTTCTTCTATGGCTTTTACGCACATTACGCAGCTCATTCCTCCAATCTTTAGAATGACATGTTCATTTGCCACTCCATAACCTGCATTCTCTATGGCATTCTCCAGTTCAGTAAGTTTCAATTTTTCAGGGTCATATTCAACAGTGGCTTTTTCAGTCCCAATGTTCACCTGAGCATCCTCAACTCCCTCAAGATCTTTTAGAGATTTTTCAACATTTAATGCACATGAAGCGCAGTGCATTCCTGAAACCTTAATCTCTGCTTTCTTTTTGGATTCTTCGGCCATTTATTTACCTCTTAATTGTGATTATACTATTTAATTTTGTTTTTCTTAATTAATAGTTTTTTCCAATATTGCAAGTAATAATGATTTAAATAAAGAAAAAAAGTCTAAAATAAAATAATATATGGGGTGTGAACGATACTTTGGTGATACACATCTTAAATTTGCTAATTAAAGTTTAATCAAAGCTTTTAGTTCTTAACTCATTAGGGGCTATTTATATTTTCTAATTTATAGGGCTAATTAACCACATCGTAGCCTGCTTCTTTTACAGCTTCTTCTAGTTTTGAAGGTTCCACTTTTTTAGGATTGTATTTAACGGTTGCTTTTCCTGATTCTAGATCTACTTTAACTTCTTTGACTCCATCTACATTTTTTAAAGATTTTTCAACGCGTGCTACACAGTGGACACAGCTCATTCCTGAAATTTTAATTTCCGCTTTTGTTGTTGAATCAAACACTATTTAATTCCTCCTTAGTCTTTATTATTTGATTTTTAAATATCTTCAGTTAAACAATGATTATATAGTTCTTTTTAATTATTTTTAACTAAAAAATAAAGATTATGTATGTTAATCGTATTTTTTTGTTAGTTAGTCCTCTACGTCAATCATTTTATTGTATTCTGTTTCCAGAGGGCATATTTTGCAGCGTCGGTGTGGTAAGTCATATTTTATCGTATTTCCACATCATTTTGTATATTATAACTAACTGTATTTAATTGCATATGGACTAAATTGTTAGATGGTATAACTTTGGTTACTTACTTCCAATTCGATTATTTTTTTCAAGTAGAATTATAAAATGACCAATATGGTATTTAACTATCATCTTTTAGACATTTTGTAAAGTAAAGGGGAATTAATATTTTTTATTAAAGTCAATATCGAATTTTTATGCTCTTTTGGATTTATAATGATTATTTTGGGTTATACCGCAATTAGATCGTGTAAATTACTGGAATATTTTTGCATTTATTTTCAAGTACAGTATTTTATGATAATTAATTATACATAAAGTAAGTACAGACAAAAACGTTATATACTATCCTAATGTATATTTAGGAAATAAAATATAGTGATTTTTATGTCTGAGAATAAGGAGTACTGTTGTCCTGTGGGAGCAGCGATAAGTGAAATAGGTGGAAAGTGGAAGCCTTTGGTTTTNNTGGTCTTTGAAGGATGGGAAGTTACGTTTTAATGAGATTGGTAAGGCCATACCTGATATAACTCAGAGGATGCTTACAAAGCAGCTTCGTGAATTGGAAAAAGATGGTTTGGTTAACAGAAAGGTTTACCCGGAAGTACCTCCTAAGGTGGAATACTCACTCACTCAAAAGGGTAAATCTGTTATGCCAATTTTACAAGCTCTTTGTAACTGGGGAGAAGAATACTGTGAGTCCAAAATTTGTTTAAATGTTTAAAAATATTATGGGGTTTATTTTATACTAAACAAGGTTGTGATTTGATGGTTCAAAATAAGGAGTACTGTTGTCCTGTGGGGGCGGCGATAAGTGAAATAGGCGGAAAGTGGAAACATCCTATTTTGTGGTCTTTGAAGGATGGGNNGGATTAGATTATAATTTTATTTTTGCACATGGTAAATGTAAATTGTCCCGAAGAGGGTAGAATATCTTTCTATTTCATTGATTTTAGTAAAATTAGCATTTAAAAACATTTTTGGTAATAATCCTTTCATATTGTCTGAATTTTCTTCAAAATAATTCATAATCAAAGATATTAATCGCATTGGTATATTATGTGGTTTTCCGAAATCTGCAAAATATAAGTTCCCTTTATCTTTTAAAACTCTATAAATTTCTTCAAAGGTGAGAATTTTGTTTTCAGAGGTTAAATGGTGGAACATCAGACTTGAAACCACTGTGTCAAATGAATTGTTGTTGTAGGGAAGTTCAAAGGACATCCCATAATCAAGGGTGATATCTAAATTCTGGTGTTTAATTTTTGAGCTTGCAATTTCAAGAATTTTTTTATCACCATCAAGTCCAATTATTTCTGCATCAGGATAAGCTTTTTTAAGAAGAATGGTGAGAGTAGCCGTTCCACAACCTAAATCGAGTACTTTGTCATCTTTTTGGGTTTTAGACTGTTTTACCAGATTATTTTTAAAAATTGATTCTGGCATAAGCTTAATTACAAGATCAAAAAATGGAGTAAGCCAATTATATCTAACTGCAGGAATGTATGTTTTTTTGCTCATAATTATTTCTTTAATAGTATCTGTTTATTTAACAAATTTGATGTTATTTTTTAATTAATATTATTACTTTATTTAAAGTATATATTTGGAATATCNNTTAATTATTTAAGTTAGTTTACATAGAGAGTAATACACGTTATAAAAATTTGTGGGGGTTATTTTTCTTTTTTAAATATAACAAGAGTTATGTTAAGCCTCCCGTGTTAGCTTTAACTATCATAAATTTGCTTTTAATCTATAATAATCGACAAATTTAAAAATAGGTGATATACATGTCATTAAAAGTCGCAATCGCAAGCAGTAATGGGAAATCTATAGACCTGCATTTTGGTCAGGCTCCCGACTTCCTTATATTTGAAATTAAAGAAAATGGAGATTCTGAATTCATTGGGACGCGTAAGAATACCCCACCTTCAGATGATCCAAACTTGTTAGAAAATCATGATAAAGCACTTGCAAAGAGTGTTGATTTAATCTCAGATTGTGATGTAGTACTTGCAAGTCAAATTGGTCCTTCTGCATCTAAAGCCCTTTTATCTTGCAGAGTACAGTCATATTCTATCCCTGGGCTGCTGATTGAGAAAGCTTTAAAGAAATTAGCTTCTTCAAAGCTAGTTTCTAAGCCAATACCAAGGCCTATAATTCATTAAACGCGAAAATTGTGTTGAAAAGATAGGAGAGAGTAATATTTAGAAAATGATGTAATTAAAGGATGGAAGAGCTGTATTCAGACTTACAGCCCAAATTATAAATAATTTTGAAGAGATACTATTACTTGAATATTTACAAAATTTTTTAAAAAAATCTAAAAAAACTATATCATTTTTTTAGAACTTAC
Organism: Methanobacterium sp. UBA8; assembly: GCA_002509665.1. Taxonomy (GTDB): domain Archaea; phylum Methanobacteriota; class Methanobacteria; order Methanobacteriales; family Methanobacteriaceae; genus Methanobacterium_D. The sequence goes on along the minus strand of DADN01000004.1, from coordinate 3,047 downwards.
TTTTAAATTTCTATTTGATGTGTATTTTTAATCAGTGTTTAATGAATTTTGGGGGATTATTAATGGTTTCTGAAGAAGAGGAGCGTAAAAAAGCGGCAATGGAACAGGAAATCGAAATTATAAAAAGGATGAGTAAGATCAAACATAAAATTGCAGTAATGAGTGGAAAAGGGGGAGTTGGTAAATCTACAGTATCAGTAAATTTAGCTGCTGCTTTTGCAAAAAAAGGGTATAAAACTGGTATTATGGATGCTGATGTCCACGGACCCAATGTCCCAAAGATGCTGGGAGTAGAAGGAAAAAATTTAGAGTATACTAAAGATGGTATAATACCAGTTAAAACTGAAGAAGGAATAAAAGTAATGTCTGTAGGATTTCTTTTATCTTCACAGGACACGCCTGTTATATGGAGAGGTCCTGCAAAAACTGGAGCAATAAAGCAATTTTTTGCAGAAGTTAACTGGGGAGATTTAGATGTTTTAATTATTGATAACCCTCCAGGCACTGGAGATGAGCCTTTAACGGTTCTACAGACTATTCCATTAGATGGTGTTGTTTTAGTCACCACACCGCAATCTGTAGTTCAAGAAGATGTAATTAAAGGTGTTAATTTAGTTAAAAAANNATTGAGAATATGTCCGGCTTTATTTGTCCGCACTGTGAAAATGAAATTTTAATATTTGGTAAAGGTACGGGTGTTAAATTGGCTGAAGAAATGGACATTCCTTTCCTTGGAAGGCTGCCGTTAGATGTGGAAACAGCTTCTGCTTCAGATATTGGAACTCCTGTTGTAATTAAAGAGCCAGAATCAGAGATTTCGGTTAGAATATCAAAAATCGTGGATAAAATTGAGTCAAAGATTATCAATAAGTCTTAATTTTAATTCTTTTTTAAGCAGGTAATATCTACCCAATCTGGAATAAAATAATTTTTACGTAAATTAATTCAAAAGCTGTTCTAAGTTTTTAATATATTTTTTATAAGGGGGATTTGAATAATTTTAGCACTGCAGTTATAAGTAATAATAACTTATAATATGTAATAATGTCAATGATGCTGGGTGAAACTCATGAAGGAGATTGTAAAATTAGCCATCGTTGGAATTATTATGGCGGCAGTTGTATTATTTTTAGCGTTTTTTGCTGTATATGAAGATAATATTGTAGGGAAAGGACAATATCAAAATGTTTCAGATGCAACAGACACTATTGAACTCTTCATTATTGAAAAAGGGATTCATCATCAGAATGCTGTAGATATTGTAAATATTATGTTAACTAAGGAGAATATGCTGAAATTAAACAATTAGCAGTATATTAATAATTTTTTATAAATGAACTTTAATCGGGAATATTTATAGTTACAGAACTTCCATCACTGATATGGAATCTTTCTTTAAGGTTTTGAGGAGCTATGAATTCCACAACATCTGTTGAATGGCGTGTTTTTTCTGGAAATATTACTGCTCCCTCAACTTCATCATTTAAAGTCGCTTTTTTGAATTTTACATCACCAAAAGTTTTTTCGCCTTTTATTTGGGGAATATCACTTTTTAAAAGTTTTTGAACCTTCTGTTCATCATTATCTTGGATTTTGACATTTAAGGTACCAATAAATGGCCTGAAATGAAGTTTATCTTCAAATTGATCCCTGTAAACTGATTGTGACATAAAATAGGCGCCCTTTTTTGTCCCTGAAGTTACAACACCTTTAATTTTCATTTAGATCACTTTTTCAAATTTGGTTGTACTCTCAACACTTTTAATTTTTTAAATAGACTCGCAATTTATCAAATAAAAAATAAATTAAGTAGTTATCTTGATTGCATATCTGCTGGTCCATCTTTACAGTGGTAGGCAGTTGAGAAATCAAAATCTGTCGAAACTGAACAATCTTGACAATTACATCCTTGTTGGTTCTCAAAACATTTTATTTCATCGCCTACAGAACAGAATACCCCTAACTTACCACTTTTCATACATTCATTGTATGTGGGACATGCATTACAGATGCACTTTATCATGGTTTCTTCATTTTTTGGGACTTTTGCCATATTATCACCTCTTAATTTGGGTTTGAAAATTAAGGATTTCCTTCAACCTCAATGGATCATATGTATTACATAATTTATATAAGTTATTACATAAAATTTATTAGTTACTCTGCATGCGAAAAATTAATATCCATGCATCATGTCATGGCCTGTGTTATTGCCGTAGTAGCCGTGATAGCCTCCCATATATGGGGTGTACATCCACATCCATGCAAAAATAGCCACTATGACTACTATTGCAATAATTAACACTATTAACATAATTGCAGTGTTTCTATCCATTATATAGTCCCTATTTTTTATATGTACCTATTTCTCAACTTATTTCTTTATTTTCAGGAACCTTGAATTAAATGCAACAATTATTGTGCTTACTGACATTAATATGGCTCCTGCTGCTGGAGTTAATATGATCCCGTATGCAAAAAGAACACCTGCAGCAATTGGAATTGCAAAAACATTGTACCATGTTCCCCACAGCAGATTCTCGAGCATTTTGCGGTATGTAGATTTTGCAAGCTTAATTACATAAACAGCGTCAAGAGGATTGCTTCTAACAAGAACGACATCTCCTGCTTCAATAGCAACGTCTGTCCCTGCACCAATTGCAATTCCAACATCAGCCTGTGCAAGTGCAGGAGCGTCATTAATACCATCTCCAGTCATGGCCACAATTAAACCTTCAGATTGAATTTGTCGAACCTTTTGAGCTTTTTCCTGGGGTAAAACTTCTGCGTAATATTTCTCAAGGCCAATTTCATTTGATACCCACTCTGCAACCTCTTTTCTATCCCCTGTAATCATTATACATTGAATATTCATGTCTTTGAGTTTTTGTATTGCTTCTCTGGACTCTTCTCTTATAATATCGGCAAGTGCAATTGCACCTTTAAGTTTGTCTTCAATAATTACAAAAATAATAGTTTTACCTTGGGAAAATAGTTCATTCAAATTTTCATTTGAAATATATGTATTTTTTTCATTTAAATATCCT
>DADN01000001.1 GCA_002509665.1 Methanobacterium sp. UBA8 | reverse complement strand
TGATACCTTGAAAATAAAGCATCATCATCCCCTATATCCAAACGTTCAAACTCAAAATAAGTCTCAATAGCCTCAACCGCTTCCTCACTAAAAAAAGTCTTGAATTTTACGTGAGTTTTATTTCTTTCAAGGCTTAACTTTAATTTTTCTTTCTTATTTTGTATATTTTATTCCATCAAAAAATGTCTCAAAAAATATTTTTCTTTCTTTGGTCTTTGTCTGTATAATGTATTCAACTATAAATGAGACATGAGCTGAAAAAAACCTAGAAATATATTTAGGAGGTAAATCTTTCAATATTTTATTTTGGATTCCATTTTCTATTAAATTTAACAATTTTTTTTCATGATCAGGGATTTTAAGTTTGGGATTTTTAATATTATATGGTGATGACTTAAATTGTATCATGAATTTATGTTTATCGGGATTATTCGCTCCCCATTCTACTCTTTCGAGCCAGAACTTTTCTAAAGATTCATAACCCATTGAAGATTCTATAAGATCCAGAAAGCTTGTTAAACTTTCTTCTTGTATAGAAGTGCCTAATTCAATGATCAAATCCACCTTAGTTTCAAAATATAAATAAAGGGTCCCTGTTGCAACGCCTGCTTCTTTAGAAATCAGGGCAGTTGAGGTATTATCTATACCCTTCTCATTAAATAGCTTCAACGCTGCTTCCAGAATTTTCTTTCTTTTATCTTCCACAACCATTTTTGACCACAATTAAATGTTATTCCATAAATTTATTATAGTTAAAGTGTATCTCATAAACTTTTAAATTTTGCATCTAGTTTTTTAAAATATCGTTATCTCATAGCACCGTCCCCCAGAGCTGAAATTTCATCAAACTGTTAGTTTTTCTCAATCAGCAGGTTATTACGTTTATTATCCTAATCAAGTTAATAGGTTAATTAATATCCATTAAAAAAAAATGAATATCTAATTTTNNTATTAACCCCAGGCCAAAAATAACCATTATACCCAGAATCACCGGTCCATAGATCTTCTCAAAGGTCTTAGGATTAATTTTCTTAATGAGAATAGGTCCTATAAATGCACCTACAGCTGCTCCACCACCAAGGAGAATAATCAAGGTCATATCCAACCGTCCCAATAGGTAAAAACCACCTATCCCTGCAAGTGAGTTGAAAATAAGTACGAATACAGAGGTGCCTACGACCATCACTGCAGGTAAGCCTAAACTGTAGAGTCCTGCAATAATTGGTGGTGTTCCACTTATTCCAAAAATTCCTGCTAATAATCCAGATGCAACTCCAAAAAAAGAGGCTATGACTCTTTTAGGACCAGTAAGGGTTAATTTCTCCTCTTTATCTCCGTTTTTTTCTTTGAGCTCACGGCGTCTTTGTACTAAACTTCTCAACATTGGAATTAACATTAACAAGGTGAATAAACCTAAAATTTTTTGTAAAAGGTTTGGCGGAATAATATTGGCAATATCAGCTCCTATTAATGTACCTATTATTCCCCCAATTCCCAGAATTAATCCTGTGCGGATATCTACATTGCCTTGACGAAAGTGNNGCTACCTGTGGTGTGACACCGAAAATCAATATCAAAACCGGTACATATAATCCACCTCCCCCTCCACCAAACATGGACACCAGGAGGCCTATGAGTAACCCGAATAATGGGAGCAGAATTAAATGGATATCAATCATACAATCAATCCTCTTTAATTTCCTGCAATTGTAGCCAATAACTCTTTCCATTCATCATTTAATTTAAGAGGTTCACCATGAGCTGGACAAACCCACTTAAAAGAATATTCACTCATTTTAAGTACTGATTCATTAACTGATTTATCATCAGAATTCCCTATTTTAGGTGGTTTTTTTAGTACTCCACTTGAATTTCCTATAAGATCACCTGCAAATAAAATATCTTTATAGACAAAAGATACATGACCCGGGGTATGACCCGGTGTTGGTATGATCTCGATATCAGCTATTTTAGGATCATCGTAAGATTTTATTTTTTCAGGTTTTTTTACTCTCATTAATAATGATACTAATCTTTTAATTCCAGGGCGGCTTTTATCACCTAAAATGTAGGGTATATCTTTTTCTGATGCCCAGAGCATGGCCCCTGTTTCTTTCTGAAGTAATTTGGCATTTCCTACGTGATCAACATCATGATGAGTTAATAGAATGTGATTTATATTTTTTGGTTTGATATTTAACGATTCAATTTCCTTTAGAATAGCCTTAACTTTCCCAGGGTATCCAGTATCTATCAGAATCGTTTCTTTATCATTGATCAAATAAGAATAGCTACCTTTTGTTGAATCTAAAGCATATACATTTTCTTCAATTTTCATAACTGTTACTCCATTTTATACATTTTTAATTTGGAAAATTTCATAAATGAATGACTAATCACTCATTATGAATGACTACTCATTCATTATTTATATAGTTTCTTATTAAACCTCTAAAAATACCACCTACAAAAACAGGATTGATTGAAAAAAACATTTTATCCACTTCTCCTCAACGTGTTGAATATAATTTTACAGAAAAAGGAAGAGATTTACTAATATATTCCATTATTTAATGAAATGGAGTTATAAATAGAATTTTTAATTTCGAATACCAATGGCAACTAAGTGGTAAAATATAGTGAAATTTAATTTTTTCCTATAATAAACAAAAAAAATTATCCTAAACTAACCATAAAGCCGCAGGAGCCTGTTTTTATAATTATCATTAATTG
>DADN01000229.1 GCA_002509665.1 Methanobacterium sp. UBA8 | reverse complement strand
AATTGATTAAAATTTTCACATAACCCTTAAATTGGGCTGAAATCTCTTCATTGCCATACGGGGAGGACTCAATTTGAGTCATGAATCTATGTGCATATGGATTATTGACCCCCCATTCAACGGTTTCCACCCATAATTTTTCTAATGATTCATAACTTAGCGCTGATGCTGAAGGATCTGTGCAAATTAAGTCCAAAATTTCTTTTTTTTTAGATATATACAGTTTATTAATCAAATCCATTTTATTTTCGAAATATAAATAGATGGTCCCTGCTGCAATACCTGCTTCTTTAGAAATTAAAGAAATTGAAGTATTGTCAACACCCCTTTCAACAAATAGCTTCAATGCCGCTTCAAAAATTCTCTGTTCTTTATTATCTTCTTTCATTTTTTATCACAATTTAATGTTATTCTATTTAAGTTAGAGTTATGATCTTTTGAATATTTCTCGATTGTCTATCCTTTTAAGGCATTAACTTCATAAGCACGGGCAGGAGTGTTTTCCCTATTTTCAATTTATATTTAAATCCTCTTCCACCTAATTCTTTTGAAACATCACCTAAAAGCTCAGGAATATTCAATTTTTGTGGACATGCCGCTATACATTTACCACAATTTGTACAAAGGCCTGCATGAGCTTCATCACGCCCAGGACCACCCATAATGCCCCCTAATTGGGCTAAATAAAGAACAGAAGATTCAAGTCCTTTTTTGAACATATATTTATGATTGTAAACATTAAAACATCTTGGGATGTCAACTCCTCTGGGACATGGCATGCAGTAGCCGCATCCAGTGCAGTCAACTTTCATAAGTTTTTCATAAACATCTTTAGCTTCGTCGTAGAGTTTTAATTCATCTTCAGTGAGTGTGTTTGGAAAAGTTTCATTTGCAACTTTAATATTTTCTTTAATATGTTCTTCGTCGTTCATTCCTGAAATGACACATGTAACTTCTGGATGATTCAGTACCCACCTTAAGGCCCAGTCTGCAGGACTTCTTTTAACTTCTGATTTATTCCATATTTGAGTTACTTCCTCCGGCACTTTTCCACCGAGAATTCCACCTTTTAGAGGTTCCATGATAAATACGTCAATTCCTTTGGAAGCAGCGTATTTCAGGCCTTCAGTACCTGCCTGGTTATGTTCATCTAAATAGTTGTACTGGATTAGACACATATCCCAATTGTAGGCATCCGCAACTTCTTTAAATGAATTAACATTGTCATGAAATGAAAATCCAATATGCTTTATTTTTCCTTTCTTTTTGGCGTCTTCTAAAAATTCAATAACTCCTAACTCTTTTAAATACTCAAGAATACTCGTACCAATACCATGTAGAAGATAATAATCAATATAATCCGTCTGAAGATTTTTAAGCTGTAGTTCTAGATATTTTTCCATATCTTCCTGTTTTTTTATGAACAATACTGGCATTTTTGTACATAGCTTAACTTTTTCCCGGTATTTGCCCTGTAATATTTCTCCTAAAAAAGATTCGCTTGATCCATAAATATATGCTGTGTCAATAAAGTTCACTCCATTGTTTATAGCATAATATATCTGTTCCCTGGCGCGTTCTTTATCAATCCGGCCAGTTTTTGTGGGAAGTCTCATTGCACCGAATCCAAGTGCTGAAATTTCATCGCCATTTTTGGTTTTTCTCATCTGCATATTTATCACTTATATTAGATTATAATCTTCTATTTGCATGTTAAATGAATATTCATTCATTAAAAATCGCCATTTATCTTATTATGGGCCTTAATGAGATTATTTAAAATTAAACATTTTAAATGGACTGTTACATTATGTTTATTCTCATTTTCTTTCGTTTCATTAATATTTTTAATAGTGAATGAATGTTCATTCATAATGAATGAATATTCATTCATCTTTATAAAGTTTTTGTCAGATTATAATTTCATTTAATCGACTAAGTTAAATTGGGTTAATTGTGTAGAAACCCGAATTTTTCAATTCTGCTGATTGAGTGGGCAGTATCAATTTTTAAACCAGGTTTTTTAATTTATTTTAGATGTATTAAGTTAACAAAATCGTAATACTGTAGCTAAAGCCGTGCTAATTGATTTATTTATCAAATGTTTTAAGATTTAATCTGATTAAAAGACAATTATATTGCATAACTAGTCATAATAGGACTTAATTTAATTAATATATTTAAAATTACAGTTTATTCAGTTATATAACTCAAAAATAGGAAAAATTTTGTTTAAACCCTTTGAAAATCTTCTAATTTAAGACAATTAAATTGATTTAATGTTGAAATTAGAAATTATAAAAATTGAATATAAAAAATATAAACTAAAAAAATGATCTGAGACAGTATAAATAAAGTTATCAATCTTTTTCATGGTTTATTGGGCCAAACTCTTCTTTTTGTTTTTCATAAAATTCTTGAAATCCAGTTATATGGGTCTCGAGTATCCTGTTTAATTCGTCAGGATCGTTAAAACTAGACTTAAAAGGGGCACTGATAATAAGATTTATTGTTAATGATTCGTAATATTCATTATATTTGGCTAATGGTATCATGGGATATTCTTCATCATGTTCAGTAAACATATACAGGTTTAACTTGTCTTTCAAATGATCATATTGCTCTTTAGTGAGTTTAATATCTTTATATTTAATTTTTATGTCTTTTGATGCAATATTCTGTTCTATTGTATAATTTACATATTCTAGCATCCAATCACCACTTCTAATTTAATTTAATACTAAATATACTTTAACAAAAAAATTGGAAGAGTTTTAAGAGGTTAAAGAAAAGTTTTTTTTCCAGTTTTCCATTTTTTAACTAAATTAATCCAATTTTTCTGTATATTAATTAAATCATGTTTTATTTCAGCAATTTTGGCCCGGANNTTCAAATTGATGTGAAGCCTTAAAAAGTTGTAATAAATTTCTAGATGTGGTGATGTTGTGCATATTGTAGTACTGCTCAATGGCCTGAACATTAAGTTAACAGTATGCCCATGGGTAAAGTTTATATAGTTAGCGTAACAATGTTATGTTACGTGAGA
>DADN01000274.1:660-5029 GCA_002509665.1 Methanobacterium sp. UBA8 | reverse complement strand
TGTGTTAAAAAAAATAGTTTAATGAGTATTATAGAAGATGTTGAGTTTAAAAATAAAAAAAGGAAGTGTTTGATACTCCCTATATTTTGTACCAAATGAATTGAAGAAATATTTAAACAGTCACTCCATATGCTTCGGTTAATGCGTCTTTTGCGTAGTCCATGGAGGCATATGCATGCCCTTTATCGCCCCATGTTGTTCCCCAACTATTTCTAATGATAAAGCGGTCTTGTGTGTAGCCTACTATTGCGACAGCGTGACCACCGCTCTTTGTTTTGGGTAAGTATTTGTCCAAATTTCCTTGGGTTTTATCTGCATTCATCCATGTATCGTCCACGTCCAGTCTGGTTAGTATTGGTCCGGTGGTTGATAACCATTCTTTCCATCTGTCTCTTACTTTTTCCCATTCTAGTTCGGGTTTGCGTAGGTTGAAGTAATTGGATATTTTGTATTTGGATGCCATGGCGTAGAATTCGTTTGGTCCCATGTGGGATAGTTTTTCTGGTTCGAATGGTACTTCTTTGTCTGGTACGCTTCCGTAGTTTCTTGCAATGTCTAATGCGGCTTTGAGGCTGGTTCCATAGGATTCTAGGCATGTCGTTGGTGTGGTCCATTCATCTGCTTCTTTTGCTGCCATCCATTGGAATCTTACAGATAATTTCTCGTTGTTTGTGAGTTTTTGGGCTTTGACCATGTGCCATCGGAGTATTGCATCAGCTGATGCCCAACCCACACAGGATCCTGTATCTTTTTGGTCTCCTATGTCCCACCAATCTTCCCTTAAGTCTACGGATATGGGTATTTCCTTGGGTACCGTTAAAATTTCACTACTTACTGCTGCTGTATAGCCCCAATCAGTTTCCACTTCTTTTGATTTAATACAATTCAGGATTCTTTCTTCAGGTTTTGTTTCACTCAAAAATAAGACCCCCTTTTTAATTCCTATTTGAATTTAGTCTATGTTTTATATGATTTTTTTGTAATAATAATGAGCAATATGTCTAGTTTGTAACATTTTTTTATTGGAGTTAATATTTTTAGAATGTATAAAAACGATTAAAAGAATTGTAAAACCTTTTTTAAATATAATAAAAATAATAGTAATATATTAATTATAGGGGTGATGAAAAATGAATGACACAAAATTGGATTTAGATTTGCCAGATGACCCTGTGCATATGTCAAGGATTGGGCATGATACAGTTGCTGGTGTTGTTTTTGATGCTTTGCTACCTGAAATGAAAGCAAACCTGAATAAAGAAGTAATGAAAGAAAGCTCCGACGATCCTGATAAAAAATTTAAAGATATGGTAACTCACCATTACCCTCCAAGCTTTAAGAGGGCAAGTAAATGGCTTAAAGAAGGAAAAACAAGTTACGATAACAAAGATTATGAACATGCAAGCTATTGTTTTGGTGTTGCCTCCCATTACATTACTGATACGTTCATGGCGCCTCATTGTGTAAACCGTGAATCGAGTGATGACCATCACGATTTTGAAAAGGCAATTGAATCCATTACTCCTCATGCTAACTATTTAGACGGGGACTTGGAAAGTTTAATGAAAAAAGGGGTTGAACAGGGTCAAAAAGACTGGACAAAGTGGAAAAAAAATAAATATGATGACTCAATACTTCAAGAAGAAGCTGACAGTGCCGCATCTGCATCTCTTACCGCCATAAAAAATGCTCTATCTTAAATTTTTTTTTTATTAATATTATAAAAATGGAAGGGGGGATTTTCCTATGGAACAAAAAGGAGAATGGGGTTGGCTAGTTAAACACAGGAGAAAATTTGGTTACCTAATAATTGTTGTGGGTTTACTAGTCAGTTATTATTGGGGTTTTACTTGTGGGAAACCTTTAACCGGTCTTGGAATTATTGGGATAGGAACATTTCTATCTACTCTAACTGGTACATTTTTACTCACAAAAGCTTGGGATTTGAGTGAAGGTGAATTTAGAAAGGCATTAACTATTGCTATCGTATCAATATTTTTTTATAGCTTGGCAATTGGCGATCAAATACCATTAACAACTGTAGTCACCAATTCATCAAGCTCTACCACTACTCAAACAAATATTCTCAGTGGATTATTCACGAATTTATGGGCAATAGTACTTGCTGTTGTAACATTTTACTTCACTGCAAGAGCAGTTGAAACTATTAAAAAATAACAAACACTTTAAATTAAAATCCATGTCATGAACATGAGGCGATTTAATGATATTAGTAGTATCTGATGTACATTTAGGATTTGATGACTGCAATAAAGACGCATTCTCCGATTTTTTAGATGAATTTCAAGACAAGGAAATAGAACACTTAGTACTTTTAGGGGACATTTTAGACTTTTGGAGACGTAACAACGCGGAAATAATTCATGAAAATAACGATATACTAACCAAACTAAACAACTTGAAAGCCAATCAAATTCACTACATTGCAGGAAACCACGATTACTACATTTTAGACTTAACCAAGAGAAATTATACACTGAATTCTGACAAATATTATAACATTGACAATAAAGTCACAATTTCCAAATCTTTAAGACTCAAGAGTGGTGATGAAAGTTTCTTCTTTACTCATGGTTACGAATTAGAGTTAATTAGAACTGAAATACCTTCATCTTTAGAAACATTTGAAAATATTTATAAAGAAATGTGCTTTAATGGAGATATTTTAGGCAGAGCAGAGAGTGAAATTTGGGACATTCCTAAAGAACTGGAAAAAATATTTAATTATTTAAAAACAGAACTTTCAGGCTCTGAAAAACAAAAATTCATAGAAAAAATGTATCAAAATCCCAACGAAAGAAAAGATATTGATAAAGTATATGATTTTGCAACTTCCAATGGTAAAAACTATCTTTTAGGAATGAAACCCAACGAAAAATTAGTTTATGGCCACACCCACCGACCATTCATTACCGATGATAAAACAGTAGCTAACACTGGTTCTTGGATTAATGAACTTGAAGATAAAAATTATCAAAATAGCTATGTTGAAATTGAAGATGGGGAAATGGAACTCAAATTCTTCAAATGAGGTGATATTATGGAACACATGCCTGTAACTTCTCGTAACTTACATTCTGTAGGGTATGATCCTAATTCTTTAACTTTAGAAATAAGATTTAATAGTGGTGGACTTTATCAGTACTACAATGTTCCGGTGAGTGTATATGAGGGATTGATGTCAGCAGGATCTCATGGAGGATACCATCATCGAAATATAAAATGGAACTATAGTTACAGAAGGATTGGATAGAGCTATCTTCGCAATTTTCGTAAAATGCAGCTATCGCGAGGTGAAAAAAAATGAAGGCAGCCCTATTGATGTCCTTCTCTCAATACGATGATATTTTTAGTTAATTGTTCATTGAGACGTTTAAGTTTATCATTTTCTTCTTTTAACTGTTCGTTACTTTTTACCAGGGCTTTGATTATCATAATGTATTTGTTGCAATGATAAGAATCAAGTTTCATGTAGTATATGATTTGATTATAAAGGTGTTCGATGCTGCCTTTGCTTAAAACATGCACGTATTCATCTACGGAAAAATCCTCCAGAATCAACTTATTAGTGGCAATATACAAACCNNAAAATTCATTTTCATACTCTTTTTCATTCATAAGATCCCTCCACTATACCAATAGTGGTTTATTTATACGAAAAAGTAATATAATTAAAATTGAGCATTTAATATGTAATTAATCGGTGTTTTTCCTCAAAAGGTGATAATATGCGGATTAAAGATATTGTTCATTTTTCCCCTAACTATAAATATGAAAACATCAATTTGGAAGATAAAAACTGTTTAATTAAAGCTTTTGAGGATAGAGTGAGAGGCTTTTATTTAAAACCAATAGAAATTCTAAATGATAGTCAATGTGCTTTTTCTGCAGGGTTATTGTGCGTTACAACTATTGATTTTTTAGCTAGAATAAGTATTAATGAAAAAAAGGTTAATAAAAGAATTAAAGAATGGTTAAAAACCAATATTCCTGAGTATTTCGATGATGAACGTGCCAACCGTTTTTATGACGAATTCCGAAATGGATTAGTGCATGAAGGGTTAATTAAGAAGGGAGGGCAATTTTCTTATGAAATTGGTCGTTTACTTTGTGAAGAGGACAACATAATCGTAGTTAATCNNTAATTCTTTTAAATTGTACATTAGAAAATTAAAGGATGATACTTTAAGTTATCAATTATTTAAATGTGCAATTCTTAGTGATTTTTATTTTGATTTTTTGTATGCTGCGAGATAACCTTTTCATTCATTTTCTTTAAATACTTTATATCTTCGTCGCAGGAATGACAATGTAAAATTAAAAATTCATTTCACAAATATCATTAACA
>DADN01000274.1:0-643 GCA_002509665.1 Methanobacterium sp. UBA8 | reverse complement strand
TCTCTAAGAGTGTAAGGAAGATTTAAATCACTTAAAACTTTTACTACATTTGCTTGGTTCAATTCAGAACTTTTAATTATTCCTGTTTTTTCTAAAAACCTTTCATTAGCTGAATCTAGTTTATATGAGTCTTTGACAAATTTTAATTCTACAATGTCTCCCATAATATAATCAAATACATTAGGTCCGACTCCATAAAGTTCATTCCAAGGTTTTTTGTGTTGTTTCAATTCTTCCCATTCATTCATTGAGGTTTTAAAGAACTCTTCATCAGAAATATTTTTTATATTTTTATAATCAGCGTATTGTGATTTTAAATAGTTTGAAAAACTGGCGTTGTAATTTACTTTAATGTAGTTGCAAGCTACAAGCATATACCATAATAATTTGAAATATGCTGCCCCTTTACCTCCATTAAACTCTTCCACGGATCTNNAACCTTTTCCTTCTGATCCATATGTCCCATTTTCCATATCTTGATAAAAAGGCGAGTTTAAGGAACCAGCAAGTTCACGGTTGTATTTTTTTTCAAATTTAGTGCCATCCAATATCGAACCGATTTTTTCGATTGAATATATATTGTATTTATTGAGAAAATCAACAAAGAGCCAATCGTCAAAACCCATTTGATCATAAGCTCTGC
>DADN01000050.1 GCA_002509665.1 Methanobacterium sp. UBA8 | reverse complement strand
ATAAATGCAGTGATATTTCCAAAGGTAAAACTTTTAATTTTAAATAAATCTAGATTAATCAAAGGAAAAGTAGCTCTTTTTTCTGCAAGATAAAATAATGAAATTCCGACTATTCCCCCAATTACCAGGAATAGGCTGTATTTGTTGGTGAAATCTGAAAACCCATAAAGAATGGCAATAAGAGAAATACCAAGCAGGAATGACCCTACAATATCCAGTTTTTCTCCTTGGGCATCTACCCAATCATATTTAAACCGGGTTATTGCATAGGCAGCAATTATTCCAATAACTGTATCCATATAAAATAAGGTTCTCCATCCTACAATTTCAGTGACAACCCCTCCCAGTATTGGTCCTAATATTAATCCCACAAAAACACTCATGGATGTTAATCCAAAAGCCTTACCTCTCTCGTTTACTGGAAAAGCTGATGATATCATGGCATTTAAATTGGCGAAGATCATTGCGTTTCCTATGGCTTGAAAAATCCTGAAAAAAAGGAACATTTCTCCAGAAGTGGAGAAAGCGGATATGAATGAGCTTAATGTAAAAATGATTAATCCATATTGAAAGATTCGTTTTCGCCCATATATATCCCCAATTCTACCAAATGGAATGTAAAGTATGGCGTTAACCAGTAAATAAATTGTTGTTATCCAGGTTAAAAATATGGCAGATAAATCAAATTCATTGGCTAAAACAGGTATTGCCAGATTAATAGATGATCTGACAAAAGGTGTAAGAAAAGATACTAAAATTCCCACTATTAACAGATCTTTTTTCAGCTCTTGGTAATCCATAGATTAAGCACCTGCTAATTAAAGAAATTTAAACTGGATTCGTTAATATTTATGATTTTTTTTGGATTTAGGGATGTTTCCAAATTTTATAAATCAATATGTGAATGTATAACCTTGAAAATATAAAAAATTAAATACATGAATAGGAGGGTTGAAGAATATGGCCAGAGCAATTGCAGCAACACCCACGTTAACCGGGAAGGATGCAGATCGTTTCGTTGGAAATCTGAACAAACCAGCAACATCCGAAAAGAAGAAATTCTTCAAAGAATCCATTAAAGTTTACAGGACTATTAAAGCTAATAGCGAACGCTAGGCAACTAATGTTCTAGATATTTATACAAAAATATATAAAACGTGCCTATTTATTCAATAATAAGTTTTTCAAGTTCATAAACAAATTGTTTAGCTCTTTCTAGTGAGGTTCCTGCTTTGGATGCTTTTACATCATACCCCAAGACATATTGGGAATCATTCCTCTTTTTATGTTCTAGATCATAGAGTTCGATTATATCATCAGTTAAATTATCTATTTCATCAAATTCTGTTCTAGCTTCATCAAGATCCTCAAGAAGCTGTTTCTTTAATTTACTTCTCACTAAAACAATTAATGCATCGCCAGTTACGCGATGCGAAACCTCACCACTTACTTTAAAACCAATTGAAATTAAAACAGCTTTTGCCATGTAATACATTGAATAGTAAGAAGAAACAATGACCCACAATGGAGAAAAATCTTTTTTATTTAGAAAATCAGCTACACTTAAACTTTCTAAAGCATTATCGTGCAATGCATCGATTAGATTCTGGTCAGGGACTGCTTTTTTAATTAGTCCTTCATTTAAATCTTTTCTAAAATTCGATTCCGCTATTTTTATTCGTTCTGGGCCTAACATGCTCCAACATCCTATAATAATCTTCTATCCCAACTAATATAATGTTTCTATCCAATAATTCCGAAACTACGCTAAACTCATTGGTTTTTGCCATATTCATAAATTGATCGAAAGATAATGTCGTAGGGTGAATATCTAATGGTAACAAATTTATTGTCCTTTCAAATTCCTTCTCACGATTTATTTCAGAGATTATCATCAAGTCGATATCAGAATGTTTAGATGCTGTTCCTTTAGCGTAAGATCCAAAAATTAAAGCAACAAATGGGAAATTTAGGTTATATAATTTGTTATTTAGTATTTTTAGATCAGTATTTTTTTCAAGAAGGTCTCTAGTACGCTCATATTCTGCTTGGAATATAAGAGGGTGGACTTTTTTATTTAGAGAACATCTATAAGAAGAACCAATCTTTTCAAGAGTTACCAGATCATCTAGCTCTAATTTCTTAATAATGTTATAAACATTAGCATAGGGTATTTTTACTCTGTTGGCTATTTGACGAATGCTACTCCCCTGTCCGAATGTTACCAAATCTTTTACTATTTCGATCTTATTGTCTTTCATGAGAAACTCCTGTTATAGTAAATATGATATAATGTTATATCAAAGTTACTATAATGTTATAGTAAATATACTATAATAGTGTAGTAAGAATGCTACGATCTATACGCCCAACAAAAAAAGAAATTATTATTACATTTTATATCGTCAAATTTTTCGGGATCGTCTTTATAAAGATCTCAACAGATAATTTAATTGGACAAAAACTTTTTGGTAATAACAAAAATAATATAATAAACCATAATGAACAAATTAATTCAA
>DADN01000211.1 GCA_002509665.1 Methanobacterium sp. UBA8 | reverse complement strand
AATCAGACAGAACCTTCAATCTATGATAACAAGGTTGTTTGGACTGACGACAGAAATGGTAACGAAGACATTTACATAACCGATGATCTTACATTAGCACCAGAATATACTCGCTACGTCTCCAGTATAGCACCAAACACATCAAATAGTACCCAAACAAGTATAACTCTACCATCTAACTTAAGAGCAAATGTTAATTACTACATAATAGCCGTAGCTGAAGACGAGTCCGGTAACGTTATTTCCACAAAAATGAGCAGTACACCAATGACTGTACCTGATGTTGACCTTACAATGCCTTCAATATCAGGCCCTGCTGCAGCACANNATACCTTCAATATCTGGACCTGCTGCAGCTCAACCAGGTAAATCAATAACAATAGTAACTACAGTTCAAAATACGGGTAACAAAAATTCAAATCCGTTCCATATCACATTCTACCTTTCAAAAGACAGCACTATTACCACATCGGATACACCTCTTAAAGAAGTTCTAAATGTTTCAAAAGGTATCACAGCGAATGGATCTAATACATTCTATACACCAGTTACAATTCCATCTAATTTAATTGGAAGTTACTATATTGGAGCAATAATTGATTCATATAATGAACAATGCGAAACAAATGAACTAAACAACATAGTAGTCAGTTCAAACACTATAAACATAGGTGCGCCTGATCTTGTAATGACATCCATAACTACAGGATCAACCTCATACAAAAAAGGAAGCACAATAACAATCTCAAACACAGTGAAAAACCAGGGAAATGTTGGAGCAAACGGGTTCTATGTTAATTTCTACCTCTCAAAAGACAGCAGCATTACTACATCTGATACATACCTTGGACAGCGATATATCTCAAGTCTTTCAGCTGGTGCAACCAATTCAGCAACCAATTCATTTACACTTCCATCAGACATATCCGGAAGTTATTATATTGGAGCAATAGCTGACCCAACTAACAGTGTAGCCGAAACAAGTGAAATAAACAACATAGGAGTTAGTTCAAACACCATATCAATAAGCGTACCTGATATTGCAGCTACATCTATAAGTACAGGATCAATCTCGTACAAAAGAGGAAGCAAAATAACAATTAAAAATACAGTGAAAAACCAGGGAAGCACTGCATCAGGAGGATTCTATGTCAAATTCTACCTTTCCACGAACAGCAAATACACAACAAGCTCTGACATATATCTTGGTAAAAGATATGTTAGTTCACTTGGAATAGGATCATCAAATAAAGCCACCACTTACCTGAAGATCCCTAAAACTATGAAAAAAGGACACTACAGCTGTAAAATGGTAATTTATCCAGTAAACAGCGCAGCGGACTCAAAAACATCAGATAAAGTAATGTGCAGTAGAATATGGCTAGATATACATTAAATCAGAGGATTTTTCTCAAGTTGAGATAAAGGGGTATTTACCCCTTCTAAATCCGCTGTAATATCTTAAAATATCTATTTATTTTTTAATTTTTAAAATAATATCTTTTAAAACCGAGTTTAAACTATTTTTAAGTGTAAATATAAAAAAATTAGTATATATCTATAAATAAATTTTAATTTTAAGCTAAAATTTTTCAGTATAATACCTATGTCTCTAAAGACATAGGTAAATTACTTAATTAATGGCCATCCACTCAATCTTCCCAAAATGAGAGTGGCAATTCATCCTTTTTTATAACTTATTAATAAGCTTTTCGGTAAAATTACAACTTTATAAGTAATTGGCGCCCCATTTGAGAGTTCAAACAAGAGGGTGAGCGGGACGCCATAATTAGTATAGTGATATTATATAAAAATTAGTAGGTGTAACATCCCCCCGGAGGCGATACGATCAGTATTAAAAAAAGTATCGTTGTAATAGGGGATGCACTACTAGTTAAGATTAAAGGTATTTATATCTTTTTCTATTACACAAAAAATAGCATTACCCAAAAAAATATGAGTTAACTTTTAAATATTTGCGAATCAGATATAGATCAAGAATAAATTAATGAAAAAAATGTAAGAGATTAAAGAAATTTTTACAAAAAAAGCTGATTCTTATATTTAATTTATAAATACCGTAAGGAGAATGAAAATGCCAATAAAAGAGGCCAAAAGATCATACGATACAAAGCTTATAGAAAAAGATATTCAAAAGTTTTGGAATGAAAACAGTATATATCAAAAAACAGACAAGTTAAGAGAGAATAGTCCTAAATTTTCATTTTTAGACGGCCCTCCTTATTGTAGTGGTAAAATACATCTGGGAACTGCATGGAATAAAACCATAAAAGACACTTTTCTACGCTTTAAAAGTATGTCAGGTTTCAACCTGCGGAGACAAGCTGGATGGGATACTCACGGGCTCCCCATAGAGCATAAAGTAGAAGGGTTACTTGGATTAAAAAGTAAAAAAGAAATTGAAACTAAAATAGGAATTGCCAACTTTGTAGAAAAGTGTAAAGAATTTGCAATTGAAAATAAAGCCCTCATGACCGAACAATTTAAAATGCTGGGCATATGGATGGACTGGGATAATCCTTATGTTACTTTTGACACTAAATACATGGAATCCTGCTGGTGGACCTTAAAGAAAGCAAATGAAAAAGACCTTCTTATAAATGACCTCAGAGTTATAACATGGTGCCCTCGATGTGAAACAGCACTTGCACTTGCAGAAATCGATTATGAAAATAAAGAAGACCCTTCAATTTATGTTAAATTCCCATTAAAAGAGTCTGAAAACGGAAATGAATATGTTCTTGTATGGACAACAACACCATGGACTCTCCCTGCCAACATGGCAATATGTGTACATCCTGATTTTGATTATGCTTACGTTAATGTTAAAAGTGAAGTTTATATAATGGCAGAAGCCCTTGTCAGCTCCATATTTGAAGATCAAGATTATGAAATTATTAAAACTATAAAAGGCAGCGAACTTGTAGGTATTGAATATCAACACCCTCTTGTAGATGAAATACCAGTTCAAAAAGAATTTGAACATAAAATATTACCTGGAGAACATGTGACTTTAACAGAAGGTACCGGTTGTGTCCATACAGCTCCAGGTCATGGTCCAGACGACTTTGATATTGGTAAAAAATACGGTTTACCAATATTTTGCCCAGTAGATGAGGCAGGACTGTTTAAAAAAGAAGCTGGAAAATATGAAGGTGAATTTGTAAAAGAAGCTGATCCTTATATCATAACAGATTTAGATGTACACGGTTTCCTTTTTAAAGAAGATGTAATTGATCACAGATATGGGTTCTGCTGGAGATGTAAAACTCCTATTATATATCTTGCAACACAGCAGTGGTTCCTTAAAGTTACAGACATTAAAGACAAAATGTTATCCGAGTTAGACCATGTTGAATGGGTTCCAGAATGGGCCGGCGAAAGCAGGTTCCGTAACTGGGTCGAAAATGCAAGAGACTGGACAATATCAAGACAGAGATACTGGGGAATTCCAATTCCAATCTGGAGATGTGAGGACTGTGGAGAAATAACCGTTATAGGATCCATCGACGAGTTAAAAGAGAAAGCTGTTAAAGGAACTCTCGAGGGAGACTTCATACACAGACCATATGTTGACGAAATTACAATCAAGTGTGAATGCGGAGGAGACATGAACCGTGTCCCTGACGTTTTAGATGTATGGATAGACTCAGGAGTAGCAGGATGGGCAGCTCTACATTATCCAGAAGAAAAAGAAATGTTTGATGAATGGTTCCCTTATGATTTCATAACAGAAGGGCATGACCAGACCAGAGGATGGTTCTATTCACAATTAGGGTGCGGTGTAATCTCTTTTGATAAAGCACCATATAAAAAAGTTTTAATGCACGGATTTACCCTTGATGAAGAGGGTAGAAAGATGAGTAAATCCCTTGGAAATGTAGTTGCGCCAGACGAAGTTATAGAGCAGTATAGTGCAGATATACTAAGGTTTTATCTACTCTGGGGAAATAAACCATGGGAAGACCTGAAATTCACATGGGATGAAATTAAAAACGTCCAGAAAATGTTCAACATCCTCTGGAACGTTTACGTATTTTCAACTACTTACATGACAATAGACAATTTCAACCCAACACTGTACACTGAAAAAGATCTTAAATTAAGAGATGAGGACAGATGGATAACATCACGTGCTAACTCTCTTGCAAAAGAAGTAACAGAAGCTTTAGATTCTTTATATCTCCATAAAGCTACAAGAGCCATAAACCATTTCATACTGGAAGACTTAAGCAGATGGTATGTTAGACTCATAAGAGGGCGTACATGGGTTGAAAAAGAAGATCCTGATAAATTAGGAGCTTATTTTACACTATACAACGCCTTAAAACTTCTAATTAAAACAATGGCTCCAATAACTCCACATATTACTGAAGAAATTTATCAAAATCTCGTAAAAGGAGTGGAAGAAGATGCTCCTGAAAGTATACATATGGAAGACTGGGAATTCAATGAAGACCTGATTGATACAGAATTAGAAGAAAATATGGACATTGTAAGAGATATTATCGAAGCATGCGCAAGGGGAAGAGATGTTGCAAGATACAAACTTAGATGGCCGGTAAGTGAAATTGTAGTCGTTTCTGAGGACAGAAAGGTTTTAAGTGCAGTTGAATCTCTTAAAGCTGTCATAATGGAACAGGCCAATACAAAGGAGATCATAGCAACAGATGAATTTGAAAACCTCAAGATAATTGCAAAACCTAATTTAAAGACCCTTGGACCAAGACTCAGGGGCGATGCACCAAAAGTAATGAAACATCTCACAGAAGCCGACGGATCAGAAATAAAAGCAATTTTAGATGCTGAAGGAAGTTATTCTGTTGAAGTTGATGATAAAACCATAGAACTTGGTGTTGACGATATTCTATTTGAAACTGAACTTCCAGAAAATCTTGTAAGTGCAGATTTCGATTCTGGAAATGTATTCATAAACACGGAAGTCACAAAAGAAATATTATCTGAAGCCATGTCTAGAGAACTCATAAGAAGAGTTCAGGATATGCGAAAAGACCTTGACTTAGATGTTGAAGCCAATATTCAGGTATTTGTAGAATGTGATGAAGATTTCAAAGAATTAGTTAAACCATTCTTTGACTTTATCTCCAATGAAGTACGTGCTGAAAAATTGAGTTTCGAGGCGCAGGAAGGAGATTATACAAAAGATTGGAAGATTGAGGATGAAAACCTCAAAATTACTATCAAAAAGACAGAATAATGTTAAAACCTCAAATAAGTCTTAAAAATACACAATAATTTAAATATAATAACTGCAGCGTGATATCATGACCCTAACAGATTCAGAATGTAAATTTGTAAAAAAAGAACTTGGGCGAGACCCTAACTCATTAGAGTATGGTATGCTCGATATAATGTTTTCAGAGCACTGCTCCTATAAAAGCAGCCGTCCTATTTTAAGATTATTCCCAAACGAAGGTAAACGCGTGATCCTTGGCCCTGGAGACGATGCGGGAATTGTTGAATTAACAGATGAACTTGCACTTGTTATTGGAATGGAAAGTCACAACCACCCATCAGCAATTGAACCATACGGGGGAGCCGGGACCGGTATCGGAGGTATAATCAGAGATATTATCTCTATGGGTGCTAAACCCATTGCATTACTTGATTCATTAAGGTTTGGACCTCTTGAAGACCAAAAATCAAGATACATATTTGAATATGTAGTAAAAGGAATTTCAGACTATGGAAACAGAGTAGGAATCCCAACTGTTGGTGGGGAAATCGAATTTGATGATAATTTCAAATTTAACCCGCTTGTAAATGTTATATGTGCAGGTCTTGTTAAAAAAAGTGATATTGTACTGGGTTCTGCCCCTAATGTAGGTGATATTTTTGTCCTTATGGGAGGTACCACTGGAAGAGACGGAATTCACGGCGTAACATTTGCATCTGAAGAGCTTACAACTGAATCTGAACTTGAAAGCAGGCCTGCAGTTCAAGTAGGAGATCCTTTCACCAAAAAAATGGTTATGGAAGCTACATTTGAAGCACTGGATAAAATTGAGGTAGTTGGGCTTAAAGATTTAGGTGGTGGAGGTCTAACGTGCTGTGTTTCAGAGATGGCTGCTAAAGGAGGAAATGGGGCAGAAGTAGAACTTACAACAATTCCACTTAGGGAAGAAGGAATGACAGCCTATGAAATAATGCTTTCCGAGTCTCAGGAAAGAATGATTTTTGTTGTAAACCCTAAAGATGTGGACGCGTTAATGGAAATATTCAACAAATACGAACTTCCAGCAGCAGTTATTGGTAAAGTCACAGATACCAGCAGGTTAGTTTTGAAGAAAGAAGGAGAAATTATAGCAGATGTTCAAACAGAACTTCTCTCAGATCCTCCAGTTGTTAACAGGGAATCATGTAACCCTGCAGGAGAAGGATGCGGGCCATCTGAAACTGTTGAATATCAAGAAGTAGAAGATATCGATCCTCAGGAAGCTCTTCTCAAACTTCTCTCCTCGCAGAACATTGCAAGTAAAAGCTGGGTTTACAGGCAGTACGATCATGAGGTGCAGATAAGAACTGTTATCAAACCTGGTGATGATGCTGCAGTTCTTAGAATTGATGATGAAAAAGCCATTGCACTTACCTCCGACTGTAACAGTATACACACCAAGCTCGATCCATACCATGGAGGGGCTGGAGCAATTGCAGAAGCTATAAGAAACGTTGTTTCTATGGGTGCTGAACCAGTATGTGTTGTTGACTGCCTGAATTTTGGAAACCCTGAAAAGCCAGATGTTTTCTGGCAGTTTAAAGAGTGCATCAAAGGTATGTCCGATATTGCAAATACATTTGAAACCCCCGTAATAAGCGGTAACGTTAGCTTTTACAACGAGACAGAAGGAATAACTGTAAATCCTTCTCCAGTTGTCGGTGTTGCAGGTCTAATGGATATAAAAGATATTAGAACTATGGATTTCAAAAATGAAGGAGATAAGATCATATTAATAGGAAATACTTATCCTGAGCTTGATGGTTCTCAATACCATAAAGAAGTCTTTGATGTTGTCCAGGGAAAATCTCCAAAGGTGAATATGGATGCTGAACTTGAATCAGCAGATGCAGTTCTAAAAATAATCCGTGAAGATGAAAATGATGCCGTAACAGCTGTCCATGATTGTTCAGCTGGAGGAATAGCCATTGCAGTTGCTGAAATGACAATTTCAGGTGATCTTGGAGCAGCCGTAGACATTTCAAATGCGCCTAAAGCGGACAATATAAGTGATGCTGAAGCACTATTTTCAGAGTCCAATGCAAGATTCATTGTTACAGTTAAAAGCGAATATGTGGATGAAATATTAAGCAAAATAGACGCCCCTGCAGCAGTTATCGGAGAAGTTGGAGGTAAAATTTTAACTATTAACCAAAATCTGATAAATGTAGATATTGAAAAGCTCAAAGAATCATATTATGGAGTAATAGAAAAATTCATGGCTTAATCTAAGCATTATATAAAATTTTATGGCCTGATGATATGGAAAAAGAGAACTTCAGACAGTTGATTCATGCATCAGGTATTTTTATTGTTTTTGTAAATATTTTTTTAAGTCCCATTATTGCCATACTCACATGCATATCAATTGTGCTTATTGTAGAAGCTATTTTTAGAATCGACGAAAATAGAAAAGTATTCTTCTTTTCTTTTATTTTAAGGAAATGCAAACGGAAAAATGATGAACGAGGTTTTGTCTATTTCTTTATTGGAATTATACTAACACTTTATTTATTTAAATTTAACATAGCCATTGCCAATGCTGCAATCCTAATTTTCTTATTAGGAGATTCCGCATCCACCATATTTGGAAAAAAGTTTGGAAAACGACCATTACCATTCAATGAAAGAAAAACTTTAGTAGGGACCTTTTCATTTTTTATTGTTGCACTGATTGGGGCATTAACCCAGCTCCCATTGATTCCTTCATTAGTCGGAGCATTATGTGGTGCAGTAACTGAAGCATATAGTCCCATAGACGACAATATTCCAATTCCAGTAATAGCAGGCATTGTAATGAGTTTAGTAGTATACCTTATATAGTAAAGAGATGAAACAATTAATTTCAATAGGGAAGTAATTCTTACACACAATGGAATAATTAAGTTAAGCCGGTGAAATATTGCGTCTAAACAAATTAAACATCATTGGAATTATTATGATTCTTTTTGCAGCATTACTTGCTGTTACAAGTTTCCTGGACAGTACCATTCTAACAATTACATATCATCTTATGGAAGGGTCATCTAAAGGTAAATCCCTAATTCTTTTTGCCGTTATGGGCAGTATGCTGTTATTTTACCCGTTATTCCAATCAAATGGATTAATTGGAAAAAGAATATCCTCACTAAACCCTAACTTAAAAATAGATGCCCAGAAATATCTTAAATTCACCATAATAACCATATTCTTTACATATATAGTTGGACTGCTCATTGAAGTCTGGATAAGAATAAAACTTGGCGTGTCCCTTTTCACCATGTTCGTGTCTTATAATGGAAATGAATTCAGTACAACTGCCTTAACACATAGCCATGCGTTTAAATCAGTTTTAGGCTACGTAATTCACTCGATGGGAATACACGTTTCTTCAACTATAAATACTGGAGTCCCACTTGCACAGTATACTGTTCCATTTTCACTTATCATTTTAATTACATTCCCACTAATTTACATAGCTGGAATTATTGCACTTAGTGAAAAAAGAGACCTTTATAAAGTGCTGCTCGCATTTTTCCTGACCCTCTCATTTATTACAATGCTTGATGGAGGAATGCTGGATTACCCCGCATGGATCGCTCTTGCAGGTCTCCTAATAATTTATTATATCAGCAAAAAGCTATTTTCGCCGCGAGAGTTATATAAGCCTACCCTCATAATGGCTTTAATTATCATTCTCAGGGTTTCAATTAGCGTATTTGGATCTAATACTGATTTCCATGAATTAACAATTATAGACCCTGCAGATAACATAAACCTAAATGGTTACGACGTTTTAAGTATTCAAAAAGAAGGAAATAGAACTATAGTTGAATTACCTGAGGATCTATCCGATAAACCGCTTTTACTTAAATTAGTTCCTGATTTAAAAGGTCAGTGCAGTGGTTTCGCACTTTCATGGAACTATAAAGCCTGGATATGACCCAACCCTGCAAAAATTTTATTTTTTGTCTGAATATCCATAAGTATATGTGAATAGGGTTGTGCGTGNNTATTATTCAAGGTAACTTTTGCTGATATTTTTTCCCATTTTGATCATGCGCTCGTTAAACTCAATGAACTTGCTTAAAATTTCTTTTCGACGCCCTAAAATTAATCGGACCAGTTGATATTCAGTGGGAATTCTTAAATCTTTAAAAAATACAGAAACCGTATCTCTTACTACCAGTATATCTCCTTAAACTACTTAAAGCTTATAAGAGCTGTTGGCAATGATTTCTATTTCATCACCTTCCTTTGTATAACTATCCACTATTTCTGAAATTCTATTCGACTCGGCATATATTTTGCTTTCAATTTCCAAGCGCTCTTCATGTAATTTTCAAGATCTTCAGACAGGATACCACAAGAATAAATTTATGTTAAAAATATTTAAATCTGTTAAATTTTTAAGAAATGAGTATTAAGCATCATATACAGCATCTATGTACTAAAACCGAGTTATTATTATAATTTTTAAAATTTCATGGCATGAACCAAGTTTAGATTCATTTGATCCGCCAAATTATCAAGCTACCNNTTTTAATTGCATAAATAAAAGTTTAGAGCCTGATAGCTCTTTCATGTCTAAAGTAGGTTACAGCCAGTGCGAAAATTAATGTAGACACTAAAATCGCAGGAATAAAAAATAACATCATATCCCATGAGACGACTGGAGTTGAAGACAGCTTAACCATTAAAACTGTTGGAATAATATTTAAAATTCCTTCAAGATACGGCATTTTTATAAAGAGAGGCATGAAGAAGATAAATGTTGCAAACATTAAAGCAAGCGTTATAGCTGAATTCGCCTCTTTAGTGCTGTCAACAAGCATGGATATTAATATTCCAACTCCGATAAATGCCAAACCAACGAAAATAAGCATGAAAATTAAAACAAACACATTATAAATGGGAACCCCAAGTAAGTTCAATAAGATAATCCATGCAATACTTTGAATCAGTGAAAATGAAAGAATAGGCAAAATTTTTCCAATTACAACCATTGAACTTGAGATAGGAGTCATAAGAAGCATTTCAAATGTTTTTCTCTCTTTTTCCCCTACAATACTATCTGTTACTATATTACTTGCAAGGAAAAATGGGAGGAGGAGAACGAATGGAACTATAAATCCATACATTATTTCCACAAAATAAGAGGTATTTAAGGCTAATTTCGCTATATTATTTTCATTGAGATTTATTTGATTTAAAATTACAGGGTTTTCAATTTTCTGGATCATTTCTTCATTTATTCCTGCAGATTGGAGTTTTTTCTCTAATTTAAACTTATTAACAGCGTTGCTTATTTTTTCAGATGCAATAGTATAAAATGGATTAGATGTATCTGATTGAACGACTATGTCCTGCTTGGGGGAAGACACAGTAATGATAGCAATTAACCCAGATCCGAGCATTTTATCTGCTTCACTTATATTTTTGAAATAAACTACAGTTAAGTTTTGAGCACTTAGATCCTTTGCAATACTTGAATTTTTTAAATCTTCAGATATCCCTACTTTAAGATGAGATGTAACTCCAAACTTATCCAGAAGTCCCGGATCAGTTAGAACAGCACTCCCTATTCCTAAACCAAATGCTCCAAGAATTATGAATATCTGAACAAAAACAACCATGAGGTAAATTCTGTTGGTCAATATATCCTGAGCTTCTTTTTTTGCAAGTGCTATAACCTTCATTTTATCTCCTGTAAAATATGAGTAGTAAAATCCATATATGTAGTCTTTTCATTTAATTTCCTAAAGGCCCCATGGCTTAATATGTACCTGAAATTTACATCAAATTTATCGTTCTCTTGAAATATTCTTAAAACCTACTAATTCCAGGACCAGCCTTATCAAACCCGGTCTTGGTCCAAACATTATATCATCTCTTTCAAAGAGTTTTATTGTAATCCAATATGATATAATACTTATAATAAGTATAGAAATAATTGGAATCATCAAATCGGTCGTAGAAATGCTTTCACCTGAAAAAAGGCGCATTACAAGAGTCATTGGAGAAATATTAGCTGCAGTTGACTTAGTGGATATATAAGCAAGCGCTGGAATCACGAGAAATCCAACAATTACTATATAAATAAAACTTAATCCAATTCCTGCCTCTTTATAATTTTTAGAATATGCTGCTATGACACTTGTTATCCCCACAATTGGAATAGAAGTCAATATAAT
This sequence comes from Methanobacterium sp. UBA8, assembly GCA_002509665.1. Taxonomy (GTDB): domain Archaea; phylum Methanobacteriota; class Methanobacteria; order Methanobacteriales; family Methanobacteriaceae; genus Methanobacterium_D. Next base: position 474 of record DADN01000211.1, on the reverse strand, counting down.
TACTAAATAAACCAAAATAGGATTTTTAAGGTCAAATCCTGCCAATAAGAGTATTAAGATCCATAATGCCACTTGAACAGCTATTACCAGAACTACCGCAAAATTTTTTCCAATTATAATTTCCCCATGGCTCAAAGGCATGGCTACCAATATTTCTCCTGTTTTTCTCTCCTTTTCACCTACAATACTATCAATAATCATATTTCCAAAAAGGAAAAGTGGAAGGAAAAGCAGTATTGAAACCATCATTTTCTTAATAAGCTGTAATGGTAAAGACTCTCCTTTTTTCTCTTCTTTAACATTCGGTTCAATTGTGCTCGTTGAAGGGACCATTGAACTTATCCATTGATTAGATATAGAAGAAGAAATAGCTTTAGCTGTAGAATTCACTTCTTCAGATACTACACTCCGCTTTGGATCAGCATTGTCAATAAACAAATTTAAAGTAATAGGCTGGAAGTTATCTATTTTACC
>DADN01000127.1:2563-2721 GCA_002509665.1 Methanobacterium sp. UBA8 | reverse complement strand
AATTTCATGCATTTCATGCTGCCACTGTACATTGCCTTAATCGGGATGATGGTTGTTTATACAATGTATTTCTATGGCAAGCTAAAGGCAACTATACCTGCTATGGCTGTGCTTATTGTACTTGTAACCATAGGATTTGGAGGCATACTCGAGATGGG
>DADN01000127.1:0-2535 GCA_002509665.1 Methanobacterium sp. UBA8 | reverse complement strand
GATGATACCATGAATGACCTGTTCACAGATACTGCAGGCGCAGTTGTTGGAGCGTTTATCGGTGTTTGGTTAATTAGAAGGGCTGAAAAGCGGGGTTCGCACTGGGAAGTTGCTGATGAAATTGAAGAATTAATAGAGGAATGATTTGAGGATCAATCATTCCTTTTTAATTAAACCAAAATTGTAGCTCATAACTTTTTCAGGACATGCATCCACACATTCCCCACACATGATGCATTCTGAATCAGATATAAAATTATTTTTTACTCTTCCTGCTATATTGATGCTCATCGGGCATTTGTCATTACATATATTGCATTTTATACATTTTTGCGCGTCAGTTTTTATATATAAAGAAGGATATTTAACAAATTCTTTTATCTTTGTTCCAACCACCATAAATGGAGCTAACCAGCAAATATAAAGGCACCCTGCACGTTTACCAACAGTAAAAGCGAGAATTGTTATTATCCCAACTCCAGCATAATATATAATATACTCCTGCAGCTCAGGAATGTTAAGTTTACTCTGATATAGCAAGTCTATCTGATTCAATCCTCCCGATTTAAATATTGGAACAGCTATTGCTGATACTAATCCAAGCCAGAAAATATATTTGAGCTTCTTGAATTTTGTCGACTTTGGAGTCTTATTAACAACAACAGAACAGTATTCTTGAATCCCTCCTGCAGGACACAGCCATCCACAGAATGCCCTACCTACAAAAAGAGACGATAAAAATAGGGATATGTAAATAACCATTCCTCCGACTATAACTCCCTGAAGTGTTCCCATCATTACAGTTACTGGAGATAGAAATGGTTTAAATAAAGGAAAAATAAGGAGAGCTATCAAAAGTATTGCTTTTCTTTTATTTTGACGATCCATATCTATTTCCCCCTATTTTACATCTGTTAGTTTTTCAGCGATCATATCCACATAAAACTGGATTACTTCATCAAAATACATATCTCCAATCTCTCTTTTGTGGGTTGAAAGCAGCAGCAATCCACGTATTACATTTGCCATGAGAAATGGATCAATTTCAATGATCAAACCTTCTTTTTGCAGTTTGGATAGGAACATAATCATAGGCCCTAAAAAATCAGTGTTATCCCCTGAATTTACAGTTGCCATTTTACGCCGTACCAGTTCAAATTCTCCAGGGACTAATAATTTATTTAAAATGGGGTTTGAGTGAATTTCCCTAATTGCATTAATTAAAAAGCTTTTAATTATTTCTTTAACCGGTTTTTCTCCATCGAGTGTTGTAATATTTTCTTTTGCCAGGTTTTTAATTTCTTCAGACATTATCTTGAAATATAATTCTTCTTTAGAATTGAAAAAAGTGTAAAAACTCCCCTTAGCAATGCCTACCGATTTTGTGAGGTCTTCAATGCTGGTTTTTTTAATTCCATACACTGAAAATAATTCTTTACCTTTCTCCATGAACATTTTGTTTAGATACTCTTTTTCATTTTTATCGAAGGCTTTCATTACATAATCCCCTCTTAAAACTCTATGACTATTTTGAATTTTTAGTCATATAAATATATCGACATCACCACCCCCGAATAAATGATTTATTTTTCTGCTTTATACAAAATTAAAACACCCACTAACATTAAAATTCCGAACAATATCCTTAAAACAGTTAAAGGCTCACCAAGTGCAAAATAAGCAGTTATAGCCCCAAAAAGAGAACTAAGAGCAAATATAGATCCAGTTCTTGTCGAACCAATAACCCTAAGTGAATAATAGATCAACACAAGCGAAAAGCTCACAGCAACAATTCCAATAAAAAGTAGGAGAGGTAACCTAAATAAAGGTAATGTAAAGTTCAGTCCAAAAATTAATGATAAAACTAATAAAATTGAACCCCCAATTCCTGATTTTAAAGCTGTTATAAATATTATATCCCGTTTATGGCTTAAAAATTTGCTCAAACTAGTATCAAGGCTCCAGAAAAACGATGCTGAAATTACCAGGAGACTTCCAAACAAGCTCTGATTAAATGAAAGATCCCTCAGGTCATTTGTGCTCAAAAAAATGGCCCCTATTAGCAAAAGGGCAAATCCCAAAATATCTTTTTTGTGAACTTTTTCTTTGAGGAAAAAAATTCCAATAATGATAATAAATAATATCTCCACATTTGTTAAAAGAGCAGCATTTACTGCAGTTATTCTACTTAAGCCACTTAAATACAATGCAGGAGCTATAACTGAACCAAAAATTGCAGTTAGAAATAGAATAAAATATTCTTTTTTAGAAATGAAGTTTTCCACCCTGCTTTTCTGGTTTATGGTGTTCAATATTCTATTTTTAAGTGGAGAAAAATTGACAGAAAATAGAAACAAACTTGCTATTAAATATGTAAGCGCGGCAAGGGCGAAAGGGTGAAGATATCCCAGCAGTATCTTGTCAAGTGAAAACCAGACCCCAAAAAGAAGGGCCACCATTAATGCGCTTAAATATCCCCATGAACGATTCATATTATCCCACAGCTTTGAATTTAATTAAATTCATCATTTTGTT
>DADN01000123.1 GCA_002509665.1 Methanobacterium sp. UBA8 | reverse complement strand
AAAAGGATCTACTTTTTATTTTACATTACCAATACATTCTCAATAATATTTAAGAACTAACTAAATTTTTTTTATAACTAAAATTTAGAATTCTTTATCGATTCAATTAAGTCATTATTTCTCTCCAGATGTTCCTGTATTTTATCCCGTAAAGATTTTTCTTCATTAACTGCATCCCAATATTTAAGCCTTAATTCATCACTATTATTATTTTTAGCTTGATCCTCAGCGTATTCTATAAAGTTATCTATTTGACTTAAAAATTCTTGGTACTCTTTTTTTCGTTCTCTCAATTTTTTGACAAATTTATCTGTATTCAACTGTTCCATTATGGTTAATTCCGGGTTTAACCTTTCTAAATTTTTTGTAGGTTCATTTCCTTTCCCAGACATAAAAAATCACTTTGAACCGCTAATATATGTTAACGATTAACGTTCTTCTCTAAGTGAAGTAACCATTTCACGGATTTTTTCTAGATTTTTTTCGGTTTTATCAATCATTTCATTGATTCTACTTATATCGTTCCAAATTTTATTAATTGTAGATTCTTCTACATCAATCAGCCTTAAAAGTTCAGCATGCCTTTCTTTACTTTGAACGTCAGCTGGCCTTAATTCACTCTTCCAATAGGCCAGTAATGTTTTTATCGTGTCTAAATATTTTATTTCGGTTTCCCTCTGTTCATAAAGATTATTTATGATACTTTTTTTTGTCTGCAGATATTTTTTTTCTTCTTTACTAGGACCTTCATTTTTCATGTACTATGATTTATATTACAATTTATAAAAAATTTATTAAATACAAACTATAAAAACACGCAAAATAAAATAGTATCTATATTATTATGCCCTAAAACCAAGTGGTATTCTTTTTCCGGGTCCCTCAAAAAGCATAAGTACTTTTGCAGAATTATTCTTTACCATTAGTTCCAAGTGGAAAATATACAAACTTAAGAGCGAAAATATTAATTGGGTAAACTTTTTTAACAGCTTTCATAATTTTAGACATTGAAATAGTCATTTCAATTATTTATCCTCTTATTAACGTTCCTTTCTAAATGAATTGATCATTTGACGGATTCTCTCTAAACTCTGCTCTGTTCTATCGATCATTATGTTAGTTTTATTGATATCTTCTCTCATTTTTTTAGTGTTAGATCTTTCCCTACGAATCACTTCCAAGAGTTGATTATGTCTTTTTTTGTTTTGAGTATCAACTGACCTTAATTCTTTTATCCAATAATCTAATAAACTATCTACTGTCTTTAAATACTTCTCTTCCATTTCTTTTTGGTCATGAATACTATTGATAATACTCTCTTTTGTCTGCAGGTATTTTTCTTCTTCTTGATTAGTATCATCATTTTTCATGTGGTATAATTTTATATTATTAAATATAAATAACTTATTAACTAATAATTTTTAAAACATTCTATTTGCAGTTAACATTTTGGAAAAAAGAGTCATTAAATTGTTGAGTTCTCCCAAATTTACAACTTTGAGAGAACTTTCATTTCTACAAATCTTTGTATGATGCTTTATATAAGACGGCTTCAAGCTTATCAAGAGCTTTACCTACCTGTTTATCAAACTCAGCGAGTTTATTGGCCAATCCTCTAAAGTAAGGTGCGTAAACCTTATAGTACATTAACCTGTCAGTATCTATACTATTTTTTATAAGGGCTGACCTGAATTCATTAACTTTTTCCTGAATAGAAGAGTACATTACCTCATCAGGATATTCCCCTAAAAATATACCGTCTGCACCATTTTCAAATGCAAATAAGATATGCTTTGGCATCAGCCGGTTTATTGATGGAACCCTTATGATCCTGACAGATTCAGGATACGATATCCTATTTATCCCTATATTATCCGCAGCCACGTAACCAATATAGTCAACAAATGCCAAAATTCTCCTTTCACCTTCTTTTTTATCCTTAAGCATGCCTTCAATCATTGCAAAGATTTGGGCATCTGTTTGGCCCATTACGTCGATTGCATTGTTTTCACACTTGGAAACACATATACCGCAGCCGTTACATGCAACAGGATCAACAGAAATGCGTTCATTGTGTATGTAAACAGCTTTATATTTACAGGCAGCCACACATTCTCCACACATTTCACATTGTCTGCCGTCAACTACCGCAATTGTTGGCTCTATCTCCAGACCACCGTTTATCATCTCAGAAACCTTGGAAGCTGCAGCATTTGCCTGAGAAACACTTTCAGTGATGTCTTTTGGACCCTGTGCAGTTCCACAAACATATATTCCTTCTATATCAGTAGCCACAGGTTTAATTTTGGAATGTTTTTCTTTTACAAATAGATCCTCTGTAAGCCCTACATTTAATGTCTCTGCAACTTTTAATGTCCCTTCTGATGGTTCCATTGCTTCAGATAAGACAACCATATCTGTTTCTATTTCCATAGGTTCTCTACGGAGGGTATCTTCTAACCTGACAACGATGTTTTCGCCTTTTTTGGTTATATCTCCAGGCCTTCCTCTTACCAGCTTAATTCCCTTGGACTGCACATGTCTGAAGTAATTTTCATACATTCCCGGAGTTCTCATGTCAGTATAGCAGATAACTATTTCAGTATCTGGATAATAGTGTTTTATGAAGCTAGCGTGCTTTAAAGACACCATGCAGCATACTTTTGAGCAATAACGTTTTCCTTCTGGTTTTTCATCCCTTGAACCTGCACACTGAACCATTACAACCCTTCTTGGAATTTTCCCGTTTGAAGGCCGGAGGAGTTTACCGTCTGTTGGCCCATTTACCCCCATTATCCTTGCAAGTTCCATCTGAGTTATTACATCATCATATCTTCCATATCCATATTCTGGACGTTTTTTAAGGTCAAATCCTTTGTGTCCTGTTGCTATGATTATAGAACCTACATTTAGAGGTACAATTTCCCCCTCCATATTAATGTCAATAGCGTTCATTTTACAGACTTTCTCACATTTACCACACTTAATACAATTATTATCATCTATTGTATAAATATCTGGAACTGATTGTGGGAAAGGCTTGTATATAGCTTTCCTTGTCATTAAATTCTCGTTCCATTCATTAGGAACCTCAACAGGACAGATATCTGCACAGTTTCCACATGCAGTACATTTATCTTCATTAACATGGCCTGGTTTTCTTTCAATGAGTAGATTGAAGTTTCCGGCTTTTCTTTCAGAGGATTTAATCTCCGAATTAGTCATGATGTCGATGTTTTTATGCTGTACTGCTTCGTTTATAAGCGGGTTAAAAAGGCATAAAGAACATTCTTCTGCAAGCTTTTCTGGGGAAAATACTTTGCCTATTTTTATCATGTTTCCCCCAACAGTAGGCTTATTTTCAATTATATGTACTTTAACGCCCTGATTTGCAAGTGAAAGTGCAGCAGTTATCCCCGATATTCCACCTCCGATTACAGCCGCACTTTTTTTAGTTTTTCTGACTATAGCATCAAGAGGTCTGGCGTATTGAACCCTTTCAACAGCTGCATTTGTAAGTGATATTGCTTTTTCAGTTGCCTTATTTTTATCAGAATGTACCCATGAACAGTGCTCCCTGATATTTGCCATCTCTAAAAGATATGGATTTAAAGGAGCTATATGATTTCTAAACGTTTTTTCGTGAGTAATTGGTGAACAGGCTGCAATTACTACTCTGTCTAACTCTTCTTCCAGTATTATATCTCTGATATTTTTCTGGCATTTCATTGAACAGAGATTTTCAAAATCTTTAACTACTTTAGCATCAATTGAAGAAGCAAGCTTCTCGATGTCTACAGTGTCTGAAATATTGCCCCCGCATCTGCATAAAAAAACACCGATATCAATGCTGCTTTTGGGAGCATATCTTGAGAAATTGTAATTGTTCATATTATTCCCTCAACATGGAATTTTTAATGATTTTTTGATCAACNNGGTTGAATTGGTAATTGTTCATGTTATTTCCCTCATTGACAGAGGTTAGTCTGCTTTATTTTTCCTAAAACTTTGTCTACAGGAACTGTATGTGTCTGAACGCCCACTACTTTATAAGGGTCAGCTCCAAGTGCAAGTGCTACAAATTGAGAAATGTTAAGACATACAATACCAAATTCAGTTCCTACTGATTTTCCAATAGATTCCTGGTTTCTATCAAACTGCATTTGACAGTTAGGACACATATGAAGCAGGATATCAACATCATTTTCCTTTAAACTGTTTAGTTTCTCGGCAGTTACTGAAAAAGATAGATCTTTATTCATGTAACGCTGCCTGAAACCATTACCACAGGTAGTTGTTTTACGGTCATACCAGTCAACTGTTTCCACGCCGCACGCTTTTGCAAGTGTTTCTATGACCATAGGGTCCCTTGCATTTCCAATGGTATCTTTATGATGGACTTTACAGTAATGGCATGCATGGTGAGATGCAACTCTAAGTCCTGATAAATCCACTTTCACAAGGTCTTTAATTTCATCAGCTTTATTATATAAAATTTCAACTGAATGGAATATATTTTCTCTTGAGTCCATATCATCTGCATCATAATTTAATTCATGACATCCAGAACCATCTAAAATTTTATTTATCTGTTCTCTAATGTCATCTTTATCATTTAAGATATTACATGATTTTTTAAGTATTGCATAGCATGTTGCACAGAGCGTTGCTATATTTTTATGGCCTTCTTCCTTCGCAATTCCAAAATTTCTTGCCGCAAGCGCAGTAGTAGAAAATTGGTCAAATAAGTCAGCGTAATGTCCTAAACCTGTACAACAGGACTGCCTTTCGCTAACGATATATTCAATTCCAAGTTTATCAAATAAGTATTTTGTAGATGATTCTACACCAGGATATTCAACATTTACAAGGCAGCTTTTAAAGAGTAAGATTTCTTTATCTGGTATTTTCTTCATCTCTGCACCGCCTTAGTTTATTTAATCTGTTTTTAAATCCGGTTTTTTCTAAAATTTTGTTTATATCATCTACATCTTTTTTAGGCAAAAACATAGAGCCAAGATTTAAATCTTCCCTTATATCTTCAATGTTAATTTTTAATTCAAGCCATTCTTTTCCAAAGTCTTTTATAAGATCATCAAAAAAATTTGAAGGAATGGACCCGAGTCCAAATTCAAGGAAACTTTCTCCATATGCTGAAAAAGGAGCTACTTTCGGTTTTCCTTTTCCATTATCAATTGCCTTTTGCCTTAAAATTTGAGTTATTTCACATACGCTGTTATTTACTGGGCATACACTATGACAGGTGTAGCAGTAAAAACAATTCCACAGTATGTCATCTAAAATTAAAGTTTCGTCCTTATCAAGCACCCTTTTAACTATTTCTCTTGGATCGTAGTCAGTGTGTCTTGCTGCAGGGCAGACAGATGTACACATCCCACACTGAATACATTTAAGGATTCCAAGATCTTTTGATGCTTTTAAGTCCTTAATAATATCTTCTGCAAGTTCAAAGCTGTTTTCGTCTATTTTTAGAGTATTCATGTATATTATACCCCATATGTCGAATAAAGTGTCAGTTTAAAAAATAATCTGTTATAGTATTTATACTTGTACTTCAAGTTATATATACTAAAATTATGACATTTTTAAGTTCAATTTATCATTTTTAGTTATACCATGATCAATCAGTATAACCACTACTTAATTTTTGTGTATCATGATTGTTTATGTATAATAATTGTTCAAATAGTATAATATACTTTATCGTTATAAAAATGTACTAAATATATTCTAATAATTATATCTTTAAAACTCCAAAAAAATAAAATGAACGAGTATCTAAATCAATACCTCAATAACTATTGAATTTAGATGTGTTAAGTGCCTATATACCTTGCATAAACAGACCTTGCAACATTAGGATCGTTAGTTCCTTTAATTATTGCCCTTCCATCCCGAAATACAGATATTTCATATTTTTCTGTCTTAAAAAGAAGGATAAAATCAGCGCATTTAATACTACCTAAATGTTCCAGGTTAGATGCGAGCTCTCTTAAATCCATATCTTTTGGATCAGCAGGAGTTATCTGAATTGCATTTCGACCGCAAAGAGAAGTAATGATTTCCCTGTCTTCTGAATTCAGATATTCGTATTCTTCAAGGGAACAGCAGTGGCATTCATCATTTTTCTTGACCAGTATTTCATCCAGCGAATGATTCCACGCATCGTAAACTATAAGGCGTCCATCATGCTCATTTTTAGGCTTTGCTTCCCCAAGAAGTATCCTTATAGTTTCTGTACTTGCCATTGATCCCATAATTACTGTTATGGTGTTCAATACACCCATCGTATCACATGTTGGGAGCGAACCGGGTTTTGGAATATGTGGATAAAGACATCGGATACATGCAGCACCAGGTAAAATATTCATAGTCATTCCAGATGTTCCAATCGCACCAGTGTATATCCATGGAATTTCTTCCCTAACACACACGTCATTTATTAGCATCCTTGTTAGAATATTATCTGTCCCATCAAGGACTAAATCAACGCCTTTTATGATTTCTTCCACATTGGTATGGTTTAAATCTTTTACAATGGGTTCAACTTCAATTGAGGAGTTAATGAGTTTGAGTTTTTTGGTTGCAGCAACTGCCTTTGGCTCCCCAACATCAGTTTCATCAAACAACATCTGCCTTTGTAAATTATTTAATTCAACAAAATCCCTATCTAAAATGGATATTTTGCCAATTCCGGCACGTGCAAGGTTATTTGCAGCTGCTGTTCCGAGGGCTCCACACCCTACTATAAGAACACTGCTTTCTTTGAGTTTTTTCTGACCTTCTTCTCCAATGTTCTGTAATATTTCCTGTCGTGAGTATCTATTTTCCAT
>DADN01000003.1 GCA_002509665.1 Methanobacterium sp. UBA8 | reverse complement strand
GAGTGATATAACACTTTTAATCTCCATTTCTTTTCTCTCTAATTTAGCATTTATTCTTTCAAATCTGTTTTTGATATCTAAGTATTCTTTTTTATCAAAGGGATAATCTTCTATACAAAATGTGCAGCCGTTAGTAAACCTATGCACTTCTCTTCTATAACTGTGGTTCCTTTATATCCATCTGAGTACTCTTTTTCTATTATTGCATTTTCAGGACAGGCTTTAATACATTTATCACATTTATCACAATATTCTGATATCCATGAATGTTCATTATGATTTGTTATTGGTAAGTTTTCTATACTGGTGAATATGGCTGAAATTTTTTGCCTTGGGCCTGATGCAGGAGTTATTAGAAGACCACTTTGTCCTACCCATCCTAGACCTGCCTCTTGGCCAAGTGGGGTGAACCTTACCACACCTCCGTAAGGGTGAGCTGACTCAGCTGCAAAACCATTTTCTCTCAGATAGTCCGCAATTTGATAGGTTAGGTTACCCAGCTTTTCATAATGTGCATCATTTAAGGCCTGTGCTTCAGTTCCAGGATCTGCTTTAATCAAATCATCATCCATTTCCATAGTTAATACAATTGCATTTGGAAACAGGATAGAGTTGCCTTCATTTATTAATTCTGGAGGGACCTTAGTGTATCCTATGCTTTTTATACCGATTGAGTGAGCATAGTTTTCAAGTTTTTGGATGAAATCATCACTCGCTAATGTTTTAGGCTCAGTTGGGTTATTTTTTACAGATTCATCTGTGTAGTCTGCACCACACCCACACCCACATCCACTGTCTTCTTCTGGAGGATTTTCAGGTGATTTAACAGGAGCTTCTTCAGTTCCTCCACAACATCCCTTACTTTCTAAATTCTTTACATTGGAAGATGGTGCTTTAGTTCCGCAACATCCACTTTCATCATTTTCAGTAGTATCTTCCGGTTCCAGACGACCCTCTTTTGTGAGTTCTTTTTTGACATTTGCCCAGATTCTCTCTTTTTTGTACAGTTCACGAAGAGATTTTTTGTCGGGGAAGGAAATTGCATTTCCCTGGCAGAGAGTTGCACAGGTGGTGCAGCCCACTACACATTTGTTAGGATGGGCCACTATTGGCACATCTTTAGTCCATTTGTAAACTTTCTGACCACAATTCATGCACATCCCACATTTAACACATTTTTCTGGGTCAATGGTGGGGTGCCATTCAATTTTTTCTCTGGGATATCCAGCAAACCATGCCATATTAATTACCTCCATTTTCACAACTTTTTACTTCTGATTTTCCTTTTAAAATTGATAATGCTCCCTTATCACGTGAACGGGGTATTGCCTTTTCTTTAAGGTTTTTTATTTGTTCCATGATAGGGTATAGATATGATCCGGGGAAGCCAATTATGGCTTCCGTTTCTGATAGATCTGTGGCGTCTCGGCAGCCGTAACAGCCATATGTCAGGTTCATTCGATTTTTGAGGAATGGAATGATGGTAGAATCAACGCAGGTTGCCTGTAATATAGCTGTAGTGCTTTTTATTCTCTCGCCACCAGTGGAGTGTAGATAAGCTAGGGCAATCCACATCAGTTTCTCCGGATCATCTTCAACAATGATAATATCAGGTATTTCAGGGGCATTTTCTAGGGGGAAAAGATGTATTCCTTTAATGCTCTTTTCATCTAACCTTAGCATGCCTTCAAACATTTTCTTCCCAATTTCAGGGTCTGATACAATTCCAAATCCTACCAACCCCTTACCTGATTTTAAACTTTCTGGTAATGGTCTGAATCCAAATGCTGCTGCTGCAGCTGGGCAAGATATTCCTTCATCAGTTAATATAACATTTGAGCCATTATGAGCTTTCATCAAAGCTTGACAGTAACGGTGGTTCTTCAGGACTTCAGCATCTTTTGGAAGAGCATCACCGTTTTCCAGGAACTTCACTCCCACGGGAAATCCATTAAGGTCAAGAAGTGAAATCATTAATTTTCCCATTGTTCTAAATTCATTGACATCGATAATGTTAGTCATAATTCATCTCCTTAATCTCTTCTGAGGGATGGTTTCACAGAAATTATCCACTAGAGTCATAATCTCCGGATTTTTAAGCCCATAAAGTGTCCAAATACCTTCTTTGGATGATTTAATAAAGCCAACATTTTTTAAGATATTCAGATGGTGTGAAATAGTAGATTGGGGTTTATCTAATAATTCAGTCAGTTCACAAACATACAAATCCCTAAACTTGAGGAAATACAATATATGAAGACGTGTAGGATCTGCAATGCTCTTAAAAATTTCTGTCTTGCGATTTAAATCTTCATCATCGTGTAAATTTGATAATTCATTTTTTAAACGATTTAGTCTATCTAAATCAACGTTACAGCAATTTTTAATCTTATTTGTTTTCATAATCACCTTATCTGAACATGCCGTTATTTTCAAAAATTATTTCATTTTTTTGTATGTTCGTTACACACCTTTAATCTATATATTCAAATATATAAATATATTGATATCCGATGTAACTATTAAATCCAAATGAAAAGTAGATATCATCATGATTTAATCCGTCCAGAGTCATTTTAACTAAAAAATAGGATGAATTAATCCATATTTATACATAAAAAGATTATTTAAGTCTTAACAGGACTAATACCACTTAAAATAAATTAATTATAACAACCAACTAATATTAAAAACTAATATTAAAATTAAATAGACAATAGAAGATTGAATATGAAAATATCAGATTAATACTAATTTTAGATGGATATACTTAGTTGATAACAACCGTTAGGTTTTTATAATGNNCGTTATTTGATCGTTTAAGCCGCTCTTCGATCCCGGCACTGTTTATAAACCCAAAAAATGAAAAAAAAGAGGAAAAAAATGAAAACAAATAATGGATTAAACAACGAAATAAATGAAGCAATTCTCAGCAAGACAACCGATGATTTAACAGACCGAGGGGATGAAGAAGTTAGCTGTGGAGAAACTATTGAATATATTGATGAATCACTTAAATATAACCCCACCCAGCCCAAAACCAGCACTGATGATGATTTCATAGAAAAAATTGAAAATTATGCTCATTCAATTGGTTTTAGTAAAGTAGGNNAATCTATTATATATACAAACGCTATTGTACTAACCATAGAAATGGATAAAAAAATTATCGACACTGCTCCCGGTCCAGAGGCACAGAAATTAAGTGAGTTAGAATGTGAGACTGTAGGGACTAAAGCAGCCCAACTCTCCGATTATCTTAGAGAAAATGGTTATGCAACCCAAGCCGCTTCCCCGTGTGAAAGGTGGGTAAAATTCGCTCCACTTGCTCAAAATGCAGGTCTAGGATGGATAGCGAAAAGTGGTCTTCTAATAACT
>DADN01000259.1:12611-17705 GCA_002509665.1 Methanobacterium sp. UBA8 | reverse complement strand
GCTCAAAATAAGAACATACACAATAATGAAGTCCGTGTAAAAGCTGTGGGGCAGCTTGATTTATTACCGGATGATGTTAGGCGAGCTATAGACATCGCTGAAAAATCAACGGCCAACTATGATAAGATGATCCTGAATATAGCCATTGGTTACGATGGACGTCTGGAAATTGTAGATACCATTAAAAAGATATCAGAAAAAGTTAAAGATGGAAAACTGGATCCTGCCAGCATTACCGAAAAAATGGTAAATGAAAACCTTTACACTGCAGGGCTGGATGACCCTAACCTCATTATCCGAACCAGTGGAGAGGAAAGGTTCAGTGGGTTTTTATTATGGCAAGCATCATACTCTGAACTCTACTTCTGTGACAGTTACTGGCCAGCATTCAGAAAAGTAGACTTTTTAAGGGCTTTAAGATCATACCAGCAAAGGGAAAGGCGGTATGGAGTTTAATTCTCCTCTTCTACTTTTTTATCCCCTAATTTTTACCAGTATTTTAGAAATTATATGGAATTAAGATGTATTACACTACGAATTAGCTTAACAGCACAAATCTAGCCTTCACATTACAGATTTAAATATAATCCACTATACTATTTTTTTAAAGCTAATACTATTTTATAAGTATAAATAAGACTGTTTACTTAATAGTTATACAGATTATCATGCGAATCCTGGAAAAATTTTCAATAACACCGAAAAATCTCCATCTTTATGATATAGCATTCTTACACGAGTCCTATTCATATGAAAACAACCTTAATGAGTGTTATGAAAGATTGGAATTTTTAGGCGATGCTGTTCTGGAGATAGTAGTATCTGAGTTTTTATATAATATGGATTCTAATTTAACTGAGGGTGAATTAACCAGTCTGCGTTCTAATTATGTATGTAAAAAAGCACTTTACGCTTATTCTATGGAATTAGGCCTAGATAAGCACGTAAAATTAGGCGCGGGTCAAGAATTAACCCGTCGTGAAGTTGATTCGATTATCAGTGATGTATTTGAATCTTTTATAGGTGCTTTATATCTTGATTTGGGCCTGGATGCTGTCAAGGAATTCCTTTCCAAAACGGTTATACCTCATATAGAAAATAGGGACATCTTTTTTTGTGATTATAAATCTAAATTAAAGCAGTTATGCGATCAAAAAGGTGTTGATGTAATTTATGAGTTAATTCTGGAGGAAGGGGAACCTCATAATAAAACATTTGGTATGGCTGCTGTAATCGATGGTAAAAACTGTGGAAAAGGCACTGGTGGGAGTAAAAAAGAAGCCCAGCAAAACGCCGCTAAGATTGCACTGGATAATCTTTAAATCCTTAGATTCACTTTGTCTGTGTAATACTGCTTATTTTTATGTAATAAGTGTGTATTAAAATATATTTAATGGATAAAGTTATTTTACGTTATTTATTCTTAAATAAAGTATTTTTTTGTTTTGTTATGTAATACTGCTTATTTTTATATAATGCTCGTATATTTTATTTAATTTGATAAATAAACGTGTTTTATATTGTTTATTTTTTTAATTATTGTATTCATCTGGCGATAATTTTCAAATTAGTTTAATCTTTTTGAGTATTCTATTTTTAAAAAGAAAAATTGTAAATAATTTTTAGTTAAATAATAATACTATATTTGGAGTACATATAATCAAGTTTGATGGAGGAAAAACTTGCCGGAATATCTTTTTGACCACTTAAATGAATTTGAGGACTTCAGAAAAGATGAAAAAACAGCAGTTATAACAGATATAGATGGTACTATAAGTAAAATAGTTTTAGATCCATATGAAGCTACTATAACTCAGATTATGAAGGCTACACTTAAAAAACTCGTAGATAAATTCCAGTTAGTTGGCATTATAACTGGAAGAAACGTTAAAAATGCTAAAGAGATGCTTGAAGTGGATGGACTGCTTTATATTGGGAGTCATGGACTTGAATATTTAAAGGATGACGAAATCCATATTGAACCGGAAGTAGAAGAATATTTACCGCTTATACAAAAAATTGCTCAAAACATCCAGAATGAAGAAGAATTATATAATATTAAGAATATTTTATTCCAGGAAAAAGGACTTTGCTTTACAGTTCACTACAGGAAATGTGAAGACATGGAAGGAACACACAGGAAAATTTTAGAAGCTATTAATGAAATGGAAGGCATTAATAAATTTAAGATTACAGAAGGACGTAAAGTCGTGGAGATAAGACCTAAAATTGGTCATGACAAAGGCACTATACTCGAAAAACTCATTTTTGAAAATGAGGTTGAAAAGATCATTTATTTAGGTGATGATGTAACTGATGTCGATGCATTTAACAAACTAAAGGAACTCAAAGAAAATGGCAAGGTCAATGGTGCAGGAATAGTCGTAGTTTCTGAGGAAGTCCCTGAATTTGTTAAAGAAAATGCATCTTTTTATGTCAACGGGGTTGATGAAGTTCAAAAGTTTTTCAACTGGCTGCTTTTAAAAGGTTAAAATGAATTGTTTTTATTCTCCAACAAATATTCTAACTCTCCATCCTTCTTTCTTTTCTACTAACCGTGCGCTGAGTGGAATAAAATGGGAATCGATGAGAAGCCGCAGGTATGTTGCAAATTTAGCGGGTAACTTGAGGGGGCTTTTTATTTTACGGTTTTCAGTACGTATCTGGCAGGCTAATTTTTCTCGTTTATCAACGAATAATGATGCTTCAATCCCATCTTTTAAATCTTCCACCTCGAAAGTTCTAAGATGCAGTCCTGCATCAAATGTATACTGAGGTTTCACACCTCTTTTTCCTTTTCTAAACTGTTCATGGGCCTCTGAAGATTTAACTCCTTTGTCGACATTAGATGATACAAACCACGCTCTTTCAATTACACTTTCTACGGTCTGATCTGGAGGAATGATCTCGTCTGCCTCGTAACTTTTAATAAGATTAAATACCTCTTCACGTGTCACATCCTGCTCAACTGAGCTTATTGCAAGCCTGGTGAGAACAGGTCCATATCCCGCCATTCTTAAAGCTGCCCAAATCTGGCCTTCGTTTCGATATTGCCTACCTTTAATGATAGCTTCTGCAGCTTCAGCGTTTATATTGGCTATATTGAGCAGTTTTGACCTTGAATATTTGTTAAGCCGTTTTGTAATGGCTTCAATGTCTCGTTTGCCCGGAATATTTCCTTTTTTTATCTCTTTTTGAAGGATTTTTACTGTGGAGTCAGGAAGGACTTCTTTTACATCTTCAGGTATTTCGAAGTTGTTTTCAATTATCCTTGCTCTGATTTCCCTGCCAGATATTTTACCGTCCATTTGCAGTTCTGGAATTATGTGGAACTTCATTTTCCGCTTGTATTTTTTGTAGAGGAAATCATTCACTGCAAACCATCTTATAACGTTACGGTTTGGGAGGCTACGTGGAATTCCGCTGAATATACCTCGTTTTGCAAACGATGCAGCGTATTTCTCGATTTTACTGGTTGAAACATTAGCTGCATCAACGTAGTCCACAACGCCGTCTTCAATCATCATTGCTATCCTGATTGGAACAGTATATGCGAGGGTCAGCCTGTGATGCAGCCCTTCAATGGGCACGACTCTATCAGCACCAGCTTTAAGTGCCATTTCGCGTCTTGCTTCGTAACTTGCAAAAAATGGGGCATGATTAGCACTGTAACCTTTATTTAAATAAATTACAACTTCATCTCCTGTTTTCTCTGCAATATCTTTTCCTTTTTCTATGAGTTTGGCGTGTCCGTTATGTACTGGGTCAAAATCAGCGCTTATTCCAATCATGATTCATTTTCCTTTATTTCATTAATTAACTGTTTTTATTGAATTAATTTAAACTTGATCTTATATTTTATGGGATATGATTTATAATATTAGTTATATTCCAGTTCGGTGAAATTAATTTAAAATCATATACACCAATTAAAAGCTGTTAAAAAAGGAATTTATCAATGTATATACATTTAAAATCCAATTAAATATTAAAATTTGATTATTTTAAGATACAAACTCTTTATATTTGGGAATTAATATTTTTCTGCAAATTTTTAAATTAATCAATATCTAATTATTATCTTCGCTTTTTCATAGAAGTCATTTTGAATTTATTTTTTAACAACTCTTGCATTAGACAAGTATATAAGTGATGAATCTTATATTTGAGAACACTTGCATAATGCAACTATTGTTGCCTGCAAGAATTGTGAACTTATATTTACAAAATTAAATCGGGGTTGAAGAAAATCTCAATCAAATCTCAATTAAAGATTGAGATTTTCTGAACTTTCGAAATCTGTCAAAATTTTCAATTTTGACGTGACGAAAATTCTATGAATTTTCGACTGCTCTGATTTCGAATGTTTGCGAAGCAAAGCTTGCAAAACTCCGTTTTGCGCTCCAGAATCAGAGATTCTGAGAGCTTCGCAACCGTAAAAAATCAAAGATTTTTTACATGCCTGAACACATGTGTTCGGCGGCCCAAAAAATAGAAAATTTTTTTGGAGGTTGAAGAAAATGACAAATGAAACCAATAGGTCTAATAGTAGAATTGAATTAATAACAGGAAATCCTGAAAAAGCCATAAGAAAACTGTCTTTTCCTATGATGTTAATTATGATGCTCATAGTTAGTTACCAGATAGTTGATAGTATATGGGTAGCAGGACTTGGTGCTGATGCATTGGCTGCTTTAGGATTTATTTCGCCAATATTTATGGTAATTATAGGACTTGCACAGGGTTTAGGAGCAGGTGCTACTTCCCTTATAGCCAGATGTATNNCAAAAGATAAAGATAATGCAGATAATGCAGCTATGCATGCAATTTTAATAACCGCCGTAATTTCTGTGGTGCTTCCTGTTGTTTTGATAGTGTTTTTAAAGGATATATTAATTGCAATTGGTGCAGCAAGTGTTCTGACTCTTGCAACACAATACGGGCAAATTATATTTGCTGGGTCTTTTGCATTACTATTTAATTCAGTTGGGTCCAGTATTCTGCGTGCAGAGGGGGACATGAAGAGGGCTACCTATGCAATTGCAATAAGCAGTATACTAAACATGGTTATAGCTCCTATATTTATTTACACAT
>DADN01000259.1:0-12536 GCA_002509665.1 Methanobacterium sp. UBA8 | reverse complement strand
GTAGAACAGTTTATAATGTCTGTACTGACAGTAGGCATTAATGCAATGTTAGTTATTGTAGCTGGAACAACTGCTGTTGCAGTTTATACTGCAGGATGGAGAATTGTGTCAATGGGGATAATACCTGCACTTGGAATAGAAACCGCTGTATTAACCGTTGCAGGAGTTGCTTATGGTGCAAAAAACTATAAAAATTTACAAATCAGCTGTGATTATGCAATAAAGTTAGGGGTGCTTATATCTCTGGTTTTAGCTGTAATAACCTATATTTTTGCCCCAAATATTGCTTGGTTATTTGCTTATTCATCAAACAGTGGAAATATGATACCTCTGATAGCAGAATTCCTTAGAATTTTCTGTGTATTCTTTATAGCAATTCCATTTGGGCTTGCATCTACGGCTGTATTCCAGGCAGCAGGTAAAGGAACTACTTCCCTGCTTTTAGTTGTTATAAGAGACTTGATCTTATCACTAATTGTTGCATATATCCTAGGAATTGCGCTTCATTTAGGAGCTACAGGGATTTACTGGGGAATAGTGATTGGTGTTATTTTAGGGTCAGCTGTCAGTTATCTGTACTTTAGGCTGTTTTTAAGAGGATTAAGGAATAGGGAAGTTAGAGAGATACATGTAAAAGAATCTAAAAAAGGAGAAGAACAGATAAATAACTGAATTTCTTCTTTTATTTTTTTTTATTAATTTTAAAAACATTAAAATTAAAATAGGATTAATTTAAATATTAAAACTGGGATGAAAAATGAAAGAAAGAGGATACCTATCAGAGGAAGAAATTTTAGACATGCCTTTAGGATCTTTGATAATTGCTATCAGCAGAGCTTATCTATCTTTTTTATACAGTGAACTAGAAAAATTAGGAATTACGGGGGGACAATTTCAATTTTTAATGGGTTTAGCCCGTGAAGATGGTATAACTCAGGAAGAATTAGCAAATAGTTTTCATATGAATGAAAGCACAATAGCCAGGGCTTTGAGGAAATTGGAAGATGCGGGTATGGTTCAACGTAAAGTTAATGAAAATAACCGTAGAAAAAAGATAATTACAGTCACAGAAAAGGGAAGAAATGTTGTAGATAATGTTAGAGAAGCAGAAGAAAACTGGGAGAAAAGAATTCAGTCTTTATCTTCTGATGAAAAAGATAAATTAAAAGAAATGTTAAGAACTTTAACTACAGAATCTATGAAATTAATGCATGAATCTAGAAGATGATTCTTTACCCTTGCTTTTTTACGTTAAACCGCTTATTTAACTAGTATTACGTTGTGCGATTTTTAAGAGTACATTTCGAATGCAAGGTTTATATACACATTAAATTCATTTGAATAGTGAGGATGCTTATTTATGAGTTTTAAAGAACCGAATTCAACCCAGATATTTTTTACAGTTGCAATAGGACATACATTTGGCAGTTTCTTTTGGAAAAATTATGTTAAAAGCCTCAATTTAAATGGAAATGAGAAAATTTTAGAATATGGCTCAGGATCTGGCGCCCTTTCAAGACACATAGCTCCAATTCTCTTAAAAGGTGGGGGCAGTTTAACTTGTGTGGATATATCTCAAAAATGGATGGGTACAATCCAGAAAAAAATGAGTAAGTATCCTAATGTAGAATTCAAGTTAGGAACAATCTTTGACCTGGATATTCCGGATAATTCTTATGATGCAGTTGTAATCCACTATGTTCTGCATGATATCGATTCTAATTTAAGAGAAGAAATAGTGAGGGCTCTAAGCAGGAAATTAAAAAAGAACGGAAAAATATATATCCGAGAGCCTCTGGCAGATAATCATGGAATGCCTGCCACTGAAATTAGGGAATTAATGATTAATGCAGGATTAAATGAAATTGATTTTAAAATAAATAACGTACGGCTTGTTGGGAAGAGTACAGAAGCTATATTTGAAAAATAAATTATTTAGGGGGATTTTGTTAATTAAATCTAATTTAAATACATGTTTTTTTTATTTTTTAAATTTTATTTTTAAAAATAGTGGATTGAAATTGTTTATAAACATTTTTTGAGTTTTTATAAGGTAGTTCCAAAATTATATTATCATATTACTCATATAATAAAATATATTACTAATTAAAATTTGTTTGAATATATAAAAAAAGTACAGATGGAGGAACTAAATGGCACCTGATTTAAATATTGTTTTAGTACACGGTGCTTGGGCTGACGGCTCAAGCTGGGAAGAAGTTATCCCGCATCTGCAGAAAGAAGGTTATNNTACTGTAACGGCCCCACAATTTCCTTTGACCTCACATGAGGAAAATATTACCCGTCTTCGTGAAGTTTTGGATTTACAGACTGGTCCTACTCTTATAGTGGGACACTCCTACGGTGGACAAATAATGACAGGACTTGGTGCAGATGCCCCAAATGTTGCAGGTTTAGTGTATGTTGCAGCGTTTGGACTCGACAAAGGGGAAACTTTAGGGGCACTACTTTCACAGGGGCCTCCAACACCTGCACTAGCTCATTTGAACATTGATGGCCGCGGTTTTGCATGGCTTCCACAAAAGGATTTTGTGGAACACTTTGCAGCTGATGTGGATTCAGTTAAAGCCAACGTTATGTATGCCGTACAGCAGCCTATATCTGTGTCTGCATTTGAAGATGTTATGGGGGCACCTGCATGGAAATCACTTCCGTCATGGTATTTAGTCACTACAAAAGATCAGGCAATTCCACCAGATGCTCAGCGCCTTATGGCACAGCGTATGGGTGCAAATGTTTCATCTGTAGAATCAAGTCATGTCCCTATGGTTTCACATCCTGAAGAAGTTGCACAGCTAATTATGAATGCGGCAAATGCGGCGAGTAAATGAGTTATATTTGAACTTTTATCAACTTGCAAATTTGTTTTAAATAGGAAATTTCTTTCCATCATTTTTTAATAATTTAAAATAGGATAATGTTTTATTTTTCAAAAAATAGAATAGATATAAGCGTAGGAGTGTTGAAATGTTAGATAAATTACTAGGTAAAGATAAAGAAGATAAGGAAAAAAATTCTGTTGTCGAAAAATATTTTGGTAAAGGTAAGGAGTATGTTGAAAATCAGGAGTTTCAACCGGCTATAGAATCTTTTAAAAGATGTATTGAAGAAGATCCAGAAGAGGCTAAAGCATATGTAGGTTTATGTATTGCTTATTCTGGTGTAATGGATTTAGGTACTGCTCGTGAATACTACGAAAAACTTAAAGATCTCGATCCCTATCTTGCAGCACAGTTTGCGAATACTCCAACTGGTTCATTGATAATGGAGGGTGAGGATAACACAGTTTAGCTTGATTTAATCATTTTTTAATTTTTATAAGCGAATCTGAGCCTTCACTTTTAATAATGAAATAAAAACTGAAAAAGAAGTATAGTAGGGTATTTGCACTTTCAAAAAATATGGTTGGACATTACCTCAACTGATATTTCAATGGTTACTTTTAATATTCAATTAACGCAGTTTTCACGTTTTTTGGTATATGTGGTGTGTGAGAGGAAGAATATTGTTTGATCTTATTTTATGTGGTTAAAAGCTTATTTAAGCACTATTTTTAATTTTAATAATTTTTAATATAAAAATATTATTATTTTGAAAACCAATATTATAATTAAAAGTTTAGTTATTGAAGG
Organism: Methanobacterium sp. UBA8; assembly: GCA_002509665.1. Classification (GTDB taxonomy): domain Archaea; phylum Methanobacteriota; class Methanobacteria; order Methanobacteriales; family Methanobacteriaceae; genus Methanobacterium_D. The sequence continues at coordinate 8,883 of DADN01000259.1, read as the reverse complement.
AGTTTATAAAATGGGATATACAGTAGGAAGCTATCTTGCAAAACGTTTTGAGCAAATGGGAATTGAACATAATTTTATTGTCCCTGGTGATTTCAATCTTGTTCTGCTGGATGAACTTCTAAAAAATAGAAATTTAGAACAGGTAGGTTGTTGTAACGAGTTGGATGCAGCTTATGCCGCTGAAGGATATGCAAGGGCAAAAGGTGCAGGTGCAGTGGTTACTACCTTCAACGTTGGCGCATTTTCTGCTATTAATGGTATTGCAGGTGCTTATGCTGAGCGTTTACCTGTAATATTTGTTTCGGGAAGTTACAATACAAATGATCCAAATGCAGGTCATATCCCACATCATAGTTTAGGTATTCAAAATTTGGATTACCAGTGTGAAATGATCAGTAAAGTGACATGTGATGCAGTACAAATTACTCATGAAAAGGACGCCCCTTATTTAATAGATAGAGTCATACTAAATGCATTAAGCAGCCGTTTACCTGGATATATTGAAATTCCATGTAATATAGCAGATGTCCAGTGCTCTGATCCAACGCCTTTTGAAACACTATTTAAACCTCCTGTCAGTGATCCAAATGTACTTGAATCCGCAGTTAATTCCGCCGCTGATGCAATAAATAATGCAAATAAACCTATTCTCCTTGCAGGACCAAACTTAAGATCATATGGTGCAATTGATGCATTTAGGGAACTGGCAGAAGCGTTGGGTTGTGCAGTTGCAGTTCAACCAAGTGCAAAAAGCTTTTTTCCTGAAAACCATCCTCAATTCATTGGTATTTACTGGGGTTCAGTAAGCAGCCCTGGCTGCGAAGAGATTGTAGACTGGGCAGATTTGATAATTGCTGCAGGTGCAGTATACACTGATTACTCCACTGTGGGGTGGACTGCACAGCCACCTGATGGAAAAACGATAAATATTGAGCCAAATAGGGTACGTTCTCCTAATTCTGATTATAATGGGTTAAATTTAGCTGATTTTCTTCTTTCTCTTGCTAAACAGGTTAAGAAAAACGATTTTTCACTGATAAAATTTAATAAAACTCGCCGTGATCAAAAACCAATTAAAACTGCTAATCCCAAGGAACCTCTGACACGTATGGAAATGATAAGGCAAATCCAGGATTTGCTCAGCCCAAAAACAACATTATTTGTTGAAAGCGGGGATTCATGGTTCAACGGAATATTCATGGAGCTACCAGAAAAGGCAAACTTTGAAATTGAAATGCAGTGGGGGTCCATTGGATGGTCCGTGCCGTCTACATTTGGTTATGCTTTAGCAGTTGAGCCAGATCAACAGGTGTTGTCTTTAATTGGAGATGGTTCATTCCAGTTTACTGCACAGGAAGTTGCTAATATGATCCGCTATGAACTTGACAATGTGATTCTTTTTATAGTTAATAACCATGGCTACGTTGTTGAATCTGAAATTCATGAGGGCCCATACAATTACTTCAAAAATTGGAATTATGCTGGATTGATTGATGTATTAAATGCTGATGACGGCAATGGATTAGGATTAAATGCCAGTACTGGCGGTGAACTTGCTGAAGCCATTGAAAAAGCTAAAGCCCATAAAGGTGGCTCTGTATTAATAGAATGTCAAATTGAACATGAAGACTGCAGCCGTGAACTTCTGGAATGGGGAACTAAGGTTGGTATTACAAATCAACGCCCGCCCATGCATTGATATAATTCTTTATAACGGTTAAACTTGGAGACTAAATTGATTAGCAAAAATAAATCCAGCTTAATGAATTTTAGAGAGTATATAACTGTATAATAAAATATGGCGTGGTGGAAATTAAAGAAAAGGATTTACTTAAAGAAGTTGAAAAGCTTGAAGAAGTTAATGAGACTTTAGTTAATGAATTTAGGTATTATATAACAACTGAAAAAGAATCTAAAAGAAGAATTAAACAGATTCTTGAAAATATCATGGAATCTTATTTTGAAATGGATAACAAATGGCATATCTTAGATTTAAATCATAATGCAGAGATCGAGTTTGGTAAAAAAAAGGAAGAATTAATTGGAAAAGTTTTTTGGAATGAATTTCCTCCAAACAAGCCAATTTGGGATAATTTTTGCAGGGCCCAACAGGAAAAGAAACATATAAAATTTGAGGCTTATTCTCCTATTTCAAAAAAGTGGTTTGAAATGCATATTCATCCTTTTGAAGACGGTGCATCTGTTTATTTTCATGATATTAGCGAAAGAAAGAAATTAGAACATGATTTAAAAGAAAGTGAGGAGAAATACCGGACTATTTTCGAAAATACAATAAACCCCACCATGATAGTTGAGGAAGATATGACTATATCCATGGTAAATAGTGAATTTGAAAAGGTCTCAGGTTATCTAAAAGAAGAAATAGAAGGTACTAAATGGACTGAGATGATAGCTACAGAAGATATTGGCAGAATGATGAAATATCATAGTTTAAGAAGGATAAATAAAGACAGCGCTCCAAAAAGGTATGAAGCTCATTTAATAAACAAAAATAGGGAAATAAGAGATGTTTATTTAACCATTGGGCTTATTTCAGAAAAAAATAAAAGTATAGTATCATTTATGGATATTACAGGACTTAAAAAAGATGAATTGGAATTAGAGGAATACAGGACTCATCTTGAAGAACTTGTAGAAAAAAGAACAGAAGAACTTGAGGAAGTTAACAGAGCATTGGCTGAGAGTGAAGAAAAGTTCCGTGAATTGTTCAATAGGGCAGATGATATGATTACCCTGGTGGAATTAAATGAAAAAGGGATCCCTGGTAACTTTATTGAGGTAAATAATGTTGCAAGTCAAAGATTAGGTTATACCCGGGAAGAATTCAGGAATATGACTCCTGCAGATATAGTTGCCCCTGAAAAATTAATGGAAATTCCAGAAAATGCTGTTAAACTAATTGAAAATGACTGTGTAAGATTTGAAATAGTCCATATAACTAAAACGGGCAAAAGAATACCTGTAGAAGTCGTTAATCATGTTTTCAAGTTAAAAGGGAAACGCGTAGCTCTTGCAGTTTCTCGTGACGTTACTGAACGTAAACAGCATGAGGAAGAACTTGAAAAACTTGTTAAAGATTTGAAGCGTTCCAATGAAGAATTGGAAAGATTTGCCTATGTGGCTTCTCATGATCTCCAGGAACCCCTTAGAACTGTTGCAAGTTTTACTCAACTTTTAGAGCGACGTTATCGGGGAAAATTTGATGATGATGCAGATGAATTCATGGATTATGTTGTTGATGCATCTTTTAGAATGAAGAATCAAATTGAAGGTCTTCTTGAGTATTCGCGGGTTAAAACAGATCAGAGCGGTTTTCAACCAGTTAATTTAGATCTGATTTTAAATCAAGTAATTGAAAACCTGAGATCTTTAATTGAGGAAAATGAAGCTGTAATTAAGCATAATACTCTTCCTACTGTAATGGGAGATTATGATCAGCTTAGAAGAGTTTTTCAAAATCTGGTTGGAAACGCCATTAAATTTAGAAAACAGGACATTTCTCCTATAATTGATATTTCAGTACACGAAAATAAAGAAGAATACATGTTTTCTATTGCTGATAATGGTATTGGAATTGAAGAGCAGTATATGGAGCGTATCTTTGTAATATTTCAAAGGTTACATACGATAGAATCGTATAAAGGAACAGGTATTGGATTATCCGTGGTTAAAAGGATCGTGGAACGCCATGGTGGGCGAATATGGGTTGAATCAGAGCCAGATATTGGATCGACTTTCTATTTCACTTTACCAATTAACAATGTGAAACAGTAGATATCTGTTTTAAATTAAAATCTGTAGGTAAAAAATACTTGATTAAACGTGATTTTATATGTGATACGCAGTTGTGAATGTGTAAAATTAATAATTTCTTATGTCTTTAGAATTTTAAATCTTGAATTTTTAATAATCTATTTTTTTTTAAAGCTTAAACTACAATAGAGAATAATTCTTAATTTTAAAATAAATATTTATAATAAATTAACTAAATAAAGTAATAATACTGATATCTGGAATAATCGATCTTTATGGGCTTCTATCTTGAATTTTAAAAGTAAAGGAAGCATTTTATGGGAGACAAAGAACAAAAAAAAGAAAATAGGATATTTGAACTGCCTATATGTAATTTAACTAATGGTTACTGTAATATATTTGAAAATATGGGTGAAGGAGTTTCTATTTTTGAAGTAATATTAAACAAGGAAGATAAAATTTCGGATTTACGTTTTATATACCTAAATCTTTCCTCTATATTTAATAAATTTGGATCTCGTGAGGAAATTATTGATAAAACATTAATTGAACTGTGTGGAATTGATAATATTTCATCTTATTTGAAAATGGCTGAAGATGTGATTTTAACCGGAAAAAGCATGCAGTATGAATTTCATTTTAAACAGTTTAATAAATATTATTTAATAACTGCTTTTTCTCCACATAAAAATCTGTGTGTAACTATAGATGTGGATATTACACGAAAAAAAGGAACTGAACTGCAGTTAAAGAAACAGGCTGATTTGCTTAATCTTACTCATGATGCAATCATAGTCCGTGATATGGATGATAAAATTACTTTCTGGAATCGCGGAGCTGAAAAAAGGTATGGATGGCGTGAAGAAGAGGTTTTAGGGAAAGTTACTTATGATTTACTTAAAACTGAATTTCCAGATTCACTAAAAGAAACATGTGAAAAATTCCTTAAAGATGGATACTGGGAAGGTGAATTAATTCATACAAAGCGCAGTGGTGAAAAGATCCTGGTTTCAAGCAGGTGGGCGCTGCAAAAGGATGAAAATAATAAACCAGTAAATTTTATGGAAATTAACACTGATATTACAGAAAGTAAAAAGGTTGAAAAAGAATTAGAGAATAGTTACAATATTTTTAATTCAATCATTGAAAATACCACTGATGCTGTATTTTTAAAAGATTTAAATGGCAATTATTTGATGATTAACTCTGCAGGAGCTAAATTAGTTGATAAATCTGTAGAAGAAATCCTTGGTAATGATGATCGGGCATTATTTTCACCTGAAACTGCTGAAACTATTATTAAAGATGATATGGAAGTTATCAAAACTGAACAAACAAAAACCTACGATGAATTTACCATTTCAGGTGGTAAAAAAACAATTTATTTATCGACTAAAGGAGTTTACAGAGATCATAATGGGAATGTAGCGGGCCTTTTTGGTATATCTAAAGATATTACAAAACGTAAAACTGATGAAAATGCATTAATGGAATCTGAATCTAAATATCGTACTATTTTTGAAAATACAGGAATTGCTTTTGCAGTGATGGAGGAGGATACAACAATATCTTTGATGAATAATGAAGCTGAAAAAATTATGGGATATTCTAAGGATGAAATAGAAGGAAAAAGAAGATGGACTGAATTTATAGCTAAAAAGGATGATTTAAATAAAATGGAGGAATATCACAGGCTTCGGAGATCTGATCCTTCTGCCGCGCCCAAAAAATATGAATTTCAAGCTGTTACTAAAGGAGGTATTATTAAAGACATAATCATCACAATTTCTATGATTCCAGGTACAAAAAAGACTATAGCATCATTTTTAGATAATACAGATCGTAAAAATATTGAAAGGGCTTTGAAGGAGTCAGAAGCCAGGTATCGTACTATTTTTGAAAATACTGGAATTGCTTTTATGCTTATTGAAGAGGATATGACCATATCTTTGATAAATGGGGAAGTTGAGAAAACTTTCGGCTTTTTAAAGGAAGAAGTAGAGGGTAAAAAGAAATGGGCAGAGTTTGTAGCCAGTGATGATGACATAAAACGAATGAAAATGTACCATCAAATTCGTAGGGAGAATCCAGAATCTGCCCCAAAAGAATATGAATTTCATGCTACCCGTAAAGATGGAAATATTAGAAATGTTCTTGTTACTGTATCTATGATTCCTGGCTCTAAAATGAGTATAGCGTCATTTTTAGATATTACTGACCGTAAAAAAATTGAAAATGCCCTGGAAAACAGTAGAGAAGAATTTAAAACCCTGATTGAAAATTCACCGTTGGGTATAACTCGATATGATCAGAATTTAAGGCATGTTTTCATCAATCCTGCAGGTGCTGAAATGATGGGATTACCGCAGGAAAATTATATTGGTAAAACTCCTGCAGAGATTGGAATACCTGGAAAGTTATCAAATATCATTGAATCTGTCTTAAAAAGAATTTTTGAAACTGGAAAGCCTGAAAATCTGGAATTTACAATACAGGGCCCTAAAGGGCTAAAATATTACGAATTTAGGATTATTCCCGAATTCGATGAAAATAGAAATGTAAAATCTGTACTTGCAGTTGCAGCAGATATAACGCAGCAAAAAAAAGCTCAAGAAGAATTAAAAGAGGCACATGATACTTTGGAGCTTAAAGTTCAGGAACGTACAAAAGAACTTAAAGAGTCTAATAGGCAATTGAAACAGGAGATAGAAGATCGTAAAAGGGCAAAAAAGGCATTAAAAGCAAGTGAGAAACGTTACCGTGCTTTATATGATGATAACCCTTCTATGTATTTTACAGTGGATACTGAAGGTACTATACTATCTGTGAACCCTTTTGGAGCTGAACGACTTGGTTACACTATCCATGAATTAATTGGTAAATCCTTGATATCACTGGTATTCTACGAGAAAGACCGGAAATATGCAGCACGCAATTTGGAATACAGTATAAAAAATTATGGAAAAGTATTTCACTGGGAAATCCGTAAAACCCACAGAAATGGCAATTTGATGTGGGTAAAAGAGATTTTACATGCTGTTAAGTGCCCTGATGGGAATATAATAGTTTACGTTGTATGTGAAGACATTACTGAGCGTAAAAATGCGGAAGAAGCGCTTAAAGAAAGTGAGGAAAGGTTTAAAATATTATTTGAATATGCTCCTGATCCATATTTCCTCACTGACATGGAAGGAAAATTTTTAGGTGGTAATAAAGCTGCTGAAAGGCTTATAAATTTTAAAAAGGAGGAGATTATAGATAAAAATCTTGTGGAGTTAGGTCTAATTACAGGAGAACAAATAATTAAAGCATTTGATTTATTGAGTAGGAACATTAAAGGTCATGCTACTGGTCCAGAAGAATTTGTTCTCACTAGAAAAGACGGTAAAAAAGTACCGGTTGAGATAACTGGGTATCCACTAGAAATAAGAGGCCAAAAGTTAGTTCTGGGAATGGCCAGAGATATAAGTGAGCGTAAAAAATCCGAAGAAAAATTAAAAGAAACAATACATGAATTGAAACGTTCCAATGAGGAATTACAACAATTTGCTTATATTACTTCCCATGATTTACAGGAGCCGCTTAGAACAATTGCAAGCTTTACTCAGCTTTTAGAACGGCGTTATAAAAATAAAATGGATACTGATGCCGATGAGTTTATTGAATTTATAATTGATGCTGCAACACGAATGAAAGAAATGATCCAGGGTTTGCTTGATTATTCGAGGATAGGTACAAGGGGAGGCGAATTTAATTTTACAGATACTGAAGAGGTACTAATAACGGTTTTATCTAATTTACACGCTGCAATTATGGAAAGTGAGGCTAAAATCGATTATGATAAACTTCCAACAGTTATTGCTGATAGGAACCAGTTGATCCAGCTGTTCCAGAATATGGTGTCCAATGCCATTAAATTTAAAAAGAAAGATGTTACCCCTCAAATCTATGTATCTGCAAGAAAAGACGAAAAAAGAGGAGAATTTATATTTTCAGTTTCAGATAATGGGATTGGATTAGAACCTCAATATAAGGGTAAAATATTTGAAGTATTCAAAAGATTGCACACTATGGATGAGTATAAAGGGGCGGGAATAGGCCTTGCAATCAGTAAAAGAATTATTGAGAGGCATGGGGGCAGGATTTGGGTTGAATCTGAATTGGGTAAAGGATCTACTTTTTACTTTACTTTACCGATGAGACTGGCGAAAATATCTTATTTTTAATATATTTACTTTATGAATTTGAAATTAATTTTAAATAGTATGTGTGATATTTTTAAATTTGTGTTGAATATTTCATTTATCTAAACTTCTTAAAGAAAACTTTTTTTATACCCTTCTTCTAATACATATTTAGAAAATAATGTGAATAATTTAGAATGATTTTTATGAAAAATACGGGCTTAGATATATTTTCACTGACCAGTGAAGATTATTATACAATATTTGAAAATATGCAGGAAGGCATAACTGTTTACAGGATAGTGTATGATAGAAGCGGAAATGTAGTTGATTTAATCATTAAATATGCTAATCCTGCTTCTTCAACTAGTAGAGTGTTCATTAATAAAAATTTCAGAGGTAAAAGCATTACCAAACTCTATGGATCTAATGCTGTCTCCTCTTTGATAAATGAAGTGAATGAAATAGTTTCTACTGGAGAAATTAAGAAGTATGAAACTTATTCTCCAACTATAGATAGTTATTTTTCTTTTTCAGCATTTTCGCCTGCTAAAAATTTGTATGTTACACTGACGACAGATATTACAGAGCAGAAAAAAGCTGAACAGTATTTAAGAAGCGCGCATGATGAGCTGGAAATTAAAGTTCAGGAGAGGACCAGTGAACTTTCAGCGACCCTTCAGGAGAAGGAACTGCTCCTGCGGGAAATTCATCACCGTGTTAAAAATAATTTACAGATAATAAGCAGTCTTCTTAATCTCCAGATTCCTTATATTAAAGATGAACAATCAATTGAATTTTTTAAAGAAAGTCAAAACAGGGTTAAATCTATTTCAATGGTTCATGAGAAACTTTATCAGTCCAAAAATCTTGATAAAATTGACTTTGGTAGTTATATTTCTAATATTGTAACTAATTTATTTCA
>DADN01000182.1 GCA_002509665.1 Methanobacterium sp. UBA8 | reverse complement strand
AAAAACCAAAGGTTTTTTGTAAGCTCCGTTTTTCGAAAGTTTTGGGCACGAAAATTGAAAATTTTTAGCTACCCTCGAAAATTTGTTTTCGAGTGAAACAGAAAAGTGGTGAAAAAAGAATGAGACATGATACAGATGTCCTGCTGAACGAAGAAAGGGTTTTCAAACCAGGCCAAGAAATAGTTGATGTACTGCATGTAAAAGACTGGGAATCGGAAATTGAAAAAGGAAAAGATATTGAGAAATACTGGGCAGAAAAGGCAGAACAATTTGTATGGTTTAAAAAGTGGGATAAAGTACTTGATGATAGTAATGAACCGTTCTACAAGTGGTTTGTAAACGGTAAAATCAACATGGCATATAATGCAGTGGATAGATGGATTGAAACTGACAAAAGAAACCAGGTTGCAGTTTTATACGTAAATGAACGAGGACATGAGAAAAAATTAACTTATTATGAGCTGTACCGGGAAGTAAACAAATTTGCAAACGCACTTAAAAATTTAGGTGTTAAAAAAGGAGACGTAGTTTCAACATACCTTCCAATGTGTCCGGAACTTATGGTTGCGCTGCTGGCATGTACAAAAATAGGAGCAATACACAGTGTTGTTTATTCTGGATTAAGTGTAGGAGCTTTTGTTGAAAGAATAAATGATTGTAACGCGAAAATTTTGATAACTGCAGACGGAACATTTAGAAGAGGCAAAATAATAGACTTAAAAAGAGTTTCAGATGAAGCGATGCTGCAGTGTCCCACTGTCGAGACTGTAGTTGTGGTAAAACACACGGGAATCCCTATAGAAATGTCTGAGTTAAGTGGAAGGGAAATATTTTACGAAACACTTATTGAAGGGGAACCAGCTGAACTGGAAGCAGAAGAAATGGATGCTGAAGATCCGTTATTTATCCTTTATACTTCTGGAAGTACTGGAAAACCTAAAGGTGTCCTGCATACAACAGCAGGATNNAGTGGGTGTAGCAACAACGCTTAACAATGTATTCAACATTCATGACGGAGATCTGTGGTGGTGTACAGGAGATATTGGATGGATTACAGGACACAGCTTTTTACTCTATGGACCACTTCTTTTAGGTACAACAACTCTTGTATATGAAGGAGCGCCAGATTATCCAAACCCAGGTGCATGGTGGAATGTTGTAGAAAAATACGGTGTAACAAAACTTTATACAGCTCCAACTGCAATAAGACATCTTATGAGATTCGGAAGCAAATATCCTAGCCTTTACAACCTTTCTTCACTAAAAATTCTTGGGACTGTTGGAGAACCAATAAATCCAGAGGCATGGATGTGGTTTTACAAAAATGTAGGAAAAGAAAAATGTCCTATTATGGATACATGGTGGCAGACAGAGACAGGAATGCACATGATTTCTCCATTACCTATAGCCCCACTTAAACCTGGCTCAGCAACAAGAGCATTGCCGGGTGTTGACGCGGATGTAGTAGATGACGAGGGAAACCCTGTACCTGTTGGAAAAGGAGGGCTTTTAGTAATCAAAAAACCATGGCCCTCAATGTTTAGAACACTCTACAATGATGAAGAGAAATTTATTAACACATACTGGAAGGAAGTTCCGGGATGTGTATACACAGCAGGAGATATAGCAAGGAAAGATAAAGACGGCTACTTCTGGATCCAGGGAAGATCAGATGACGTCTTAAAAATTGCAGGGCACAGAATTGGTACTTCTGAAGTTGAATCTGCCTTTGTAAGCCATCCTGCAGTAGTAGAAGCAGCAGTTATTGGTAAATCGGATCCAATAAAAGGAGAAGTAATCAAAGCATTTGTAATATTAAAGGAAGGCTACCAGCTTAAAACCCAGTTAATTGAAGATTTAAGCAGGCATGTAAGATATGAATTAGGTCCTGTGGCTGTTTTAGGCCAGATTACACAGGTAGATTCACTTCCAAAAACAAGAAGTGGAAAAATCATGAGAAGAGTGTTAAGGGCAAGAGACCGTGGAGAAGATGTAGGAGATATTTCAACACTTGAAGAATAATTTAAAGCAAAAAAGGAGGTGTAAAAATAGTTGAAGATGATTTTGCAACCATAACCATAGATGGGAAGAAGCTTTCAAAACATACTCCTGCAAATCCTGCACCTCTAGGACTCATAGCATTTGGACTGACTACAGTTCTCCTGAATTTCCATAATGCAGGGTTTTACGGGTTGGACAGTATGATACTTGCTATGGGATTTGCTTATGGTGGAATAGCTCAAATTATTGCAAGTTTAATGGAATATCGAAACGGTAACACATTTGCTATGGTCGCCTTTGGATCATACGGGCTGTTCTGGTGGTCCTTCGTGTTCTTACTGATAATGCCAAAACTGAACATTGGATCTGCACCTGATGCGACATCTCTTGCAGCATATCTGTTCATGTGGGGACTTTTCACCCTGGTAATGTTTATAGGAACATTAAAAATAAGCAGAGGATTACAGGTAGTATTTCTCAGTCTGGCTGTACTATTTTTCCTGCTGTCTGCAGGGGAAATAACGGGGAACTCAATGATAACATTAATTGCAGGATATGAAGGAATATTTACTGGATTTAGTGCAATATACGTTGGGCTTGCAGAGGTGTTGAATGAACTTTATGGAAAAAAAGTCTTACCAACATAGGTAAAAAAAATTTTTTACTTTTTTTTTCATTTAGTTATGATACATATTCCCTATCAAAAAAGATATTAAAATTATACTATGATTTTGAGTTAAATACATTTCAAATTTGAGTTAAGATGGATGTTAAATTTTATTTTTTATTAATATATCTTAATAAAAAGCATTAATTTGATTTAAGATGTAAAACGGCCTATTTAATTATAAAACTATATATGACGATTTTCTAGCTGAAATTTAATTATTTATCCAACTAAATTGTTTTATAAATTAGTANNATTTAAGTATTTTACGCCAATATTTTTCTTCAAAAATGTAATGTTTAAATAAGGTGATACTCAATCTTATACCGTGTTCTAAAGTATATGGTAAATATACTTAAAAGAATTTGGAAACTTAAATCTCGAAGAGGCGGTAAAATGGAAGATGAATATGAACTACCTGAGCTCTTAGATACATTTATAAATCTACTCAGGAGTAAAGAAGTGGAAGATGGTAAAGAAGAAGAATTGTTTATAAATAGACTTTTTAACCTTAAAAGAAAAGTCTCAAATGAAATTAGATACCTTAAAGACGGTGACCCAACACTTGACGTTGGTAAAGTGCTGCTTGAAAATATAACTAATGAAATTAAAAAGGAAATTTATTACAATACTGTTGCTTTTGCAGAATATAAAGAAGCAGGGGAAGATTTAGTACTTGTTAAAGGAAATGAGAATGCTGTAAAAATTCTCATGCAGCAGGCAGACATGTTAGGCGTTAAGTGGAAAAATATAGATTTTAATGATAGGATGATGGATTCTAGAAATTAATAATTTTAATGTTTTTTACCTTTAAATCAAATTGAATAATTAATGCCCATTAATAGCCCTGTACTATAACAAGAAAAGAAAATAATTGAAAAATAAGATAGTTTAATATAGATTAAACTGTAATTTTAAACCCCTAATCAATTTCATTAGCGGGTTTACCACCTTTAACACCCCAGTTTTCTAGAGAAGGCTCATGTAAGACAATTGTAGTATCATCCCCATCTATTCCTGGATTTTGGGCTAAATTATCATTTATGGCCCTATAAAGTGCTTTTTTTGATTTGATAGTTCTTCCCTGAAACATTATAATTTCAATTAATGTAACGTTGTCTGTTTTAGTTTCAGGATACTCAAAGTTGGCCTTATCAAGTTCATATAACCTTTGGAATCTGTCGTAGTCTGGTATTTTAATTGCCTGAACCAGAGCATCATGAACTCCGTCCATTACAGCTTTTTTATATTCTTTGGATTTTCCTTTTAGTATTTCTATTTTAACTAGTGGGCACATTTTCTTAACCTTTAAGTTTTACTCATATTTTCATGTTATTATGTCTAAATATTTGATATTTTACAATATAATTGGGATAGAACATAGTGATAAATATAACTATTGTTAATTTTTAACATTTATTAAAATCTATAAAATTATTCTTACATTCAAAAATTGGTACTAATTAAATTTAATAACACATTTTCATAAGTCATATGTTGTTCTTTTTTCTTTTAAAATGTGTTTAAGCTAATTAAATTAGAAATAAATCATTTTAATTCTTTTAATAAATTAAAATAGGATTTAAACGACTAATAAGCTACAAATTATAAAATAATAGATTGATATATTCGTTGTTGTCTTTATTCTATTTTTAAAAAGTTTTTTGATATTTATGAAAAGATTTAAATATTTAAACTTTTACATTAAAAATTAACATTTGGGTGCAGGTGAAAAAGTGGTTAGAATGCAAGAAATGATCAATAAAATAGTAGTAATAACAGTTATCCTTAGTTTTATTCTTATTATGATTTCTGTTTCTAGTGCTAGCACATCTTCAACTGTTTATGTTAATGTAACAGGAGGATCTGACTTTAATAGTGGGACAATTGATCATCCATACCAGACAATAGGTAAAGCAGTAAGCAGTGTTGATTCAGGTGGAACAGTAGTAATTGCAGACGGAATTTACAATGGAAAAGGAAACACAAATATCACAATCAACAAAAATATGAATATAATAGGTCAAAGCCAAAAAGGAAGCATTATAGATGGAACGGGTACCAACTGGATATTTAGAATTAGCAGCAGTGTTAATGTCACTATCCAAAATCTGACAATAACCAACGCGATATCGAATGAAGGTGCTGTCTACAATCAGGGGAGTACTATCATTGTGAGTGGTTGTAATTTCACAAATAACA
>DADN01000015.1:5240-5502 GCA_002509665.1 Methanobacterium sp. UBA8 | reverse complement strand
TTGGATCAATTGGAGATATGGCATGTTTCAGCTTTTACCCCACAAAAAACATTACCACTGGTGAAGGCGGTATAATAACAACCGATGATGATGCATTTGACAAAGATGCACGCGCTATACGGGCACATGGTGAAAGTGAAAGATATGAACATGTTACATTGGGATATAACTTCAGAATGACGGATATTGCAGCAGCAATAGGTGTAGTTCAAATTAAACGGCTTGAAGAGTTCAATGAAAAGAGAATAGAAAATGCAGAATA
>DADN01000015.1:0-5199 GCA_002509665.1 Methanobacterium sp. UBA8 | reverse complement strand
TTCCACCAGTACACAGTAAGGGTAGCTGATGGTAAAAGGGATGAATTAAAAGAGTTTTTAAACAATGAAGGCGTTGGAACTGGAGTTCATTATCCTAGGACCATATATAAACAAAAACTTTATGAAGATTTAGGATACACAGCTGACTGTCCTGAAGCAGAGAAAGCAGCGGCTGAAGTGTTATCTCTCCCTGTAAATCCTACTTTAAGTGCTGAAGACTTCGGGGAAATAGTATCTGTACTTCAAGATGCTTCAGATAAAATTTTTAAATAATTTAAAAATTTTATTTTTTAATGGCACGTATAATTCTTTTTTGGTAAAATATATTCTTAGTTTTACTTATTTTTTTGAAAATACACATTTAGATGATTTATTTTCAATATTATCATTTTTTATGAATTATTTTTTAAATAGGACTATATCTTTAATAATTATTAATACTTTTTATCAATTCAGTATTAATTTTTTTATAGAACTTATCATATAATAATTGTATGGCGTGGAGGTTCAAAATTCTTCGAATTTGGAACTGTCAAAATCTTTGATTTTGACGTCCCAAATGCGAAGCATTTGATGACCCCAAAAAATCGAAGATTTTTGGAGGTTGATAACATGGTTTTTGAGAATGTGCAACAGGGCCTTACAAATTCTGCAAATATGATAATTCAATTCTTGCCAGCTTTAATCGGCGCTATTATAATCCTGATAATTGGATGGATTGTAGGGCGTGTAGGTGGCGGGCTTTTATCTAGACTACTCCAGAAAACCAATATTGATGAAACGGTGGGCAAAACTGACTTTGGTACAACATTAGAAAAGTCGGGAATGACCATATCTGGGCTATTTGGTTCATTATTTAAATGGTTCATATACCTGATATTCATAATGGCCGCTGTAAACGTCTTAAACATACCAATTTTCGCGGATTTCTTGAATGCAGTAGTGTTATACATACCTAATCTTATTGCAGGTGTACTGGTACTTGTTATAGGGTTAATAGCAGTTAATTTCCTCATGAAATGGGTAGGAAGCATGCTAAAAGGGGAAGATGTTCCATTTACTAACTGGATAGTTGTTGGATTACAGGCACTGCTTTCAATAGTGGTAATTGTAATTGCATTAGATCAATGGCGTATTCAAACTGCAATTATATATACTTTCCTGGTTCCGCTGGCATGGGGAATTTCTGCAGGTATAGCAATTGCAATAGGAATTTCAGTAGGGGTAGGAGCTAAAGATATTGTATCAGAATATTTACGAAAAATGGCAGAGACTGGAGAAAGCAAAGCCAAAGAAAAAATAGAAGAAAAAGGTGAAGGTGGAAAAGAAGAAGAATTCCGTGAACCTGGAGAAGGAGTACCAAAGTAATTCAGACACAATTTTCTGTCCCTAATTAAAAATTTTAGTACCCAAACATTTAGTGTTTGGGATTTTTATTTTATTTAGAAATAAAGCGCATAGTAATAGTTTATAAAGATAAGCACTACTTTTGACAGGATTAAAATGATAAGCAAGCTCATCGTCAACTCAACTAACAACCTGTTTTTAGTTCTCTCACCTTTTTCATATAAAGTTAGAAACAGTAGAGGTAATATTGGAATTAAATATCTTCCCTGAATCCCGTGTATCACCTGTGCTCCAGTATATGTCCATGTAAGATATTCNNAGGCTTATTTTGAAAGAGCCTTTATCAAAAGCAGCTACTAAAAGTATTATAAAGAAATACATGTAGTAAATCAAGTTTGGAATAGGTGAATTTGCATAAGCCCAATTACCAACCACTATAAATGGAAGTTCTCCAGCATATTGGGATGAAGTGTTTAACATGGTTTGAATAAAGTCAACGGGATAATGTAAAATATAAAGTAATTGATCTTTGATGGATATTCCAGGATCAAGGGGCATGTAAAGTCCGTTAACCATAAAGTTCCAGAATGCAATGATTAAAACTGCAAGTAAAAACGTAAGTCCAAATATCTGAAACATTTTTGTCCTGCTTTTAAATTTCTTTGATGGAATTAAGAAGAACAGGAGAATCAGCATTATATACGGCATTTTGGCTAAACCTAACAGTAAACCAATTGAAATTATGATTAAAATATGTTTTGGGGTGATTTTTTTAATATTGTCATCTAAGGCTAATTTAAGAAAAATTGCAATGGTAAGAAATGATAATGAGATAGCTGTACCATCTGCTGAAAGAGATGCTGCCTGAAATAGTGTCATTGGCATTAAAGCTATGGCTAAGAAACCCCATTTAAACACTGGAGTTATTCTAATTGCTAAAAATATAATGAATAACCATAGTAATAGATTTCCAAATCTCCCTAAATACAGTAATATTAAAGGGGACAAATCAAACAATTTTCCAAGGGCTATACTTAATGCAGAGGCTAAATAAGGGAGTGGAGAATATGTCACCACAGCATACTTTGAAATATCTACAAAAGTATTAGTACTGCTTTTAAGTGGAAGAGTTAATAGATACCCCATGTCCATTGATTGATTGTTTAAAATGTAATATTTCCATTTTTGATAGGTATTGTCTGTCATTATTTTTACAGACTCGGGAACGGAAACACCTGCTTTATTCCCTATTTTCTCAGGAACTAAATTTCCATTGCTTAGATCCCATGATTTATAAAAATGTTCATATTCGTCAGGAACCTGAAAAGGAGGAATTAATACTAAAAAAGCTATTCCGTAAATCAATCCCAGAACAATAAATACATACTGTGGATTTAAACTCTTAATTCTATTCATCACAAGAGATATACATTTAATTATATAAAAAGTAAACCGGCAAAATATTCCGTTTACATTACTTTCATCCAGTATCCTGATAATGTATTATGTCCCTGGTTTCACTATGAAATGAAACCATTTTTTTTATTAAATTTTTAGAAATAGAATTTATAAAAGCATTAATAATTATTCAAGCACTTTAAAAGTGCCTGTAATTGCTACAACAGCCCGTGTATCTGTAACTCCAACACCTTTGTATTCAAACAGTATGTTGTACCTTTTCCCATTTTTATCAAAAGATATAGATTCATATTTTACATATGGAACGCTGTAATGTGCATAAATTATATCAAGAGCTTTAGTGCCGTTTATGGTTATATTTTGAACTTCTTCCACGGTATAATTATTTTTAGTAAGTCTAGTCGTGTCTTTTAAATCGTTAAAACTTATCCCATTAACTTTTCCACTACTATCCAGAGATTCTTCAGATATTTTGAATGTGCAGTTATAATCCCAGCCGCTAACACCTTTTACAAATACTCCATCTGTACCATTAATTTCTTTAATTGTATATTCGTGGGGATATTCAAAGTAGATTCCACTTTTATTGTATATGTTATTTACACCAGGGCCTTGATCTTTATAGGTACATCCGGATACGGCAATTATGAAAATTAAAACTGGAACTATGAGTACAATCTTATTCAAATGATAACCTCTGTATTTTGGGATTAATCTTATATTTTAATGAAATATTTAAGGATAATATCTGTATTGGGATAATGTGATTGGGTATAATTAGGATTATTTCCATTGAATATAAATTTTTTTAGATAAAGCTTCCATATTGAAAATCAATTAATTTGTGGGTTATGCTCTATTTAATTGAAACGACTGAAACCGTAGATTATAACTAAAATTTACTTTCTAAAATGATAGTGGATTTATGTAACCAGATAATGATACTAAATTAGGTAAAATGTTAATTAGAAAAGATATATTTGAGGATTGCTAATTGGCATTCAAATTAGACTAAAAAATTAAAATTAAATGCTGCCATTTATTTAACTGGGAATAACTATTTTCCCATTTTTTTTTCAACAGAGCCTACTTTTTCATCCATTGTTTTATCAGTATCTCTTCGGTCATCTATTTTAACGTGGGTTTCAACTCTTTGCACGCCTTCTTTGAATATTGATTCGTGAGCGGCTTTTATTGCGGTGAAAAGTTTGTCAGGATTATCTGTTTCAATTAAAGTGCCCATTCCTGTTAGTTTATAGTTAATGCCATTATCTTCTAATGCAGATGTAGCAGCAGCTATATATTTACTTATGCTTGTATCGCATGTCCCGACAGGGACTATGGTTAATTCTGCAGATATCATAATAAATTATATGTTTAATTTAGTATATCAACATTTTCCGGCAAAATAACCAGCAAAAATTAAGGATTTTTAAGGTATAAAATTGTAATCTACAAAAAAGAAAGTAGTAAATATCTTCAAAAGTTCTGTTTTCAAGAGATTTCGATGATTCTAGAAAAATTATTTGGAAGTCATTAATTTAACATAAACTATTTCTCAAATAATCTGCAAATCTAATTTGATCTATTATGGTTACTCAGGAAGAATTCAACAAAAACATTGAAGACAATGTGAAGGAAACAATTGAAACATACGGACTGCTTGCACATGATGAAAAAATTGCAGTAGCACTTTCAGGTGGAAAAGACAGTATTTTAACACTACACCTGCTGAACAAGTTTAAAGAAGAATACAACCTTGATTTGGTGGCCATAACTATTGATGAAGGGATTTCAGGATACAGGAATGAAGGTGTGGAAGCAGCAAGGAAGAATGCAGAAGAAACAGGGGTTAAATTAATTGAGAAATCATTTTTAGATGAATTTAATTTTAAACTTGATGATATTTTTAGTTTCTACAAGAGTGCATGTATACCATGCGGTGTTTTCAGGAGATACTTACTGAACAAAACAGCCTATGAAGTTGGAGCCTCTAAAATTGCAACAGGTCACAACCTTGATGATGAAATACAGTCGTTCCTTATGACATTTGCAAGGGCAGATTTTAGAAGGTTTTCAAAGTTTGGGCCGAAGCTGGATACAATTCATAAAAAACTCATTCCAAGAATCAAACCTCTTTGGAATGTAGCTGAAAAAGATGTAGGTGCATGGGCAGTTTTAAATGATATTGAGGTCCATTTTGCAGAATGTCCTTACTCTCACCTGTCTGCAAGGTCTAAAATGAAGGGATTTTTAAACAAGATGGAGTCCGAGAGAAAGGGAACCAAAGCAAATATACTTAAATCATTTGATAAAACATTTCAGTTTGAAAAAAAGCCGGCAAGTTTATATGAATGCAAAAAATGTGGGGAACCGTCCTCAATGGATATCTGTAAGGCATGTGAAATGATTGATGAGATTGATGGTTATTTG
>DADN01000195.1:174-2716 GCA_002509665.1 Methanobacterium sp. UBA8 | reverse complement strand
TGCTGCAGTTTTTTTAAGTTTAACTATATTAATAGTTTATTTTGCCTCAGAAGCTATAACTAGGATCACAAAAAAACCATATCCAATTTTACTGGGTAATTTTATGCTTTTTGCAGGATTCTATTTTATAGCATCAGTAATTGTAATTCCCAATATAAATAAAGTTCTTAAGTCTCCAATGAGCCCTATGAACATACCATCTAGTGAAACATTAATTTATGTATCAATATGCGCGATTATATTGATATTTAGTGGATTTTACATAACAAAAAAACGAAGTAGTCTAATACAAAGATAAACGAGGCGATTTAATGACAGCAATTCTTGGAAGTGAAGCATTAAGCAGCTTACTGTACGTTGTAGCGCAGAGTCTTATTCTACCAGTCGTTGCAGCGCTGTTAATATTTATGGCTTATACCATTATACAGGTTGGAGGAATATTATCTGAATATTCCGGTAGGATCCAGACGGATGTAAACGAAATAGAAGAACTTATAAACAGTATTTCTAATCAGGAGACTCCTGATGGAATTAAGGAAGTAGTTGAAAAAAGCAGTCTCCCAAAAAGCCACAGGGAAATACTGGGAAAAATAGCAGCAAATAGTAGTATAGGTGAAAAATCAAGGGAAGCGTTTGCAAGAAAGTTAATTGAAACAGAACAAATTAATGCGGCCAAACGCATCGAAAAAACTGATGTTATCGCAAAAATTGGCCCTGCTATAGGACTAATGGGAACATTGATACCCCTCGGACCCGGGCTGTCTGCTTTAGGATCTGGAGATATAACCACATTATCACAAAACTTAGTGGTTGCATTTGATGCTGCAATTGTTGGTTTAGGAGCCGCTGCAGTTGCATTCACAATATCCAGAATAAGAAGAAGATGGTATGAAGATCAACTTTCAACTCTTGACACTTTAGCGGAATCTACATTGGAGGCTTTACAAAATGCTGAGAAGAAGACCAAGACTAATGGCTGACAATGAAGAAATAGATCCAATGTCATATGCAGTAAACATGGTAGACTGTATGTTAGTTTTAGCAGTAGGATTTCTGATATTTACAGTAATGTCTTTTGGAATGCAGAGTGTTGTATTCAGCAACGCAACACCGCAAGAAAAACAGGAAATTATGAAAACTGTCCAGCAAACAGTTGAAATCCAAGAGGGAAAAGAAATAAATAGTACGACCCAAACTAAATCTGGAAAGGGTAGCGGCTATGAACAGGTAGGAACTGTCTATAAGGATCCTAAAACTAATAAATTGATTATGGTTGGATAAATCCTTTGATATCTAAGTGTGCAAAAAGAAATTTAAAAAAAATCAGTGGATTAATCTTCTAAAGTGGCACAAAACTGACAGACAGGTTTATCATCCACAATAATTTCTTTTTTATCCATTACATGTTCACCACAGACTGAACAGGTTATTATATGTTGTGGAATGCCTGGAATTTCAGTATCATCTATTTGTAGCCTCATTAAAGATAGCAGATCTTCCTCTGGCCTTTCAGATAGCTTTTTAATTGCAGATTTTTTTTCTTCCATTACTTTAGGCATATTTTTTTCTTTGGCCAATTCTGCCACATTTTCAAACCAGTTCCAGAGGCCAGGAGTGGAATCAACCAGATCATCTTTTGCAGATACTCTAACTGCTTCCCCAGTAGTCACGTCCACAAATGTTGCCACGAATTTACCGTAATCTCTGCATTTTAAAGTTCTACGACCGACAGTACATCCAGTTATTGCCTGTATAGCATCAGGCATGCACCTATCTGTTTCTACAGTTACCACAAGATTTTCATTTGGTTCTAGAGGATCCATATTGAGCTCTTTCATGGCTGCGATGCTCATTCTGGTTCCCATAATTACGCCAGGACACACCTCACCATGTAAATCTTTCGCTTTATTAAGTAAAACTTCATAATCATTCATATTTTTCACCTTCACTCATTTTAAAGTTGTATTTAGCGTATTATATATTTAAACATAACGAAGAAAAATAACGTAAACTTTTGAATTAAATACTAATCCCTAAATTAAGATTATAGATTTATCGTGATGATTTCAGATGAAACTTGAATATTGATAAAATCGAAAGAATTTCATTAATAAAATAAATCATCTGAAAATGATTTAAACGATTTATTAATAGATTCAAAACTAAAAGTATACATAATTATACTCAGTTAAGTTATTATCAAAATCAAAAAGAAAATAATTTATATAATGAACTCTATTTACAAAAGTAGTTCATAGTTCAAGCCTTTGCTATCTAAAATTAATTATTACTATTTCTACCAAAAATCCCTTTTTAGTAGTACTTTTTTATTACGTTTTTTACTAAAATCAGCAAATAAGTAATACTAACGAAAACGTTTATATTATAAAAAATAGAACCTATTTTTGTAAAAATCAAGGAGATTTAATAATATGCATATACCTAACGGTTTTATTCCTTTGTGGCAGTGCGCCATTTATTTTGTTATACTTTTTATTGCATTATATTTCTCCCAGAGATGGGCTAAAAAAAATCTTGATGC
>DADN01000195.1:0-152 GCA_002509665.1 Methanobacterium sp. UBA8 | reverse complement strand
AGCGGACATATGGTGGGTGGAGCTTTAATTGCACTTGTATTCTGTGCCCCAGAAGCGGCAGTTATAGTGTTCACTTTAGTACTTTTAGTCCAGGCTTTATTCTTCGGTGACGGTGGAATAACCGTTTTAGGCGTTAATGTTCTTAACATGGG
>DADN01000009.1:2821-2958 GCA_002509665.1 Methanobacterium sp. UBA8 | reverse complement strand
TTTAATTGATATTTAATGTAAAAAGAGAAATAACATCATGTCCATTTTTAAAATTCGTGTTAATAGATTGTCTGCCCAGTTAATGGTGTATTCAAACAATATAATGGCGCTAAAAATCAAAACTCGTATTTAAAACA
>DADN01000009.1:2495-2693 GCA_002509665.1 Methanobacterium sp. UBA8 | reverse complement strand
TTAATTAGAAACATATAATACACTTTCTATTGCTATTAAAAATTAGTAATGAGATAAAAAGATTATTGTGGATTTATTGGGATTATAGATTATTGTGGATTGGTTTTATTCGGGAAAATATACTGTTACTTAACAAAATCTAAAGGGAATGAGGTTTATTACTTTTTTAGAAGGTAAAATGAGATGGATACAGAAAAA
>DADN01000009.1:887-2330 GCA_002509665.1 Methanobacterium sp. UBA8 | reverse complement strand
CCATCACATCTGCATTTTATCTGTTGGCTAATAATTTACCCCTGTTGATACTCAACCGATTCATACAGGGAATGGCCTTTGGGGTGGCAACCACGACTTTAGGGACGATTATTGCTAATATCATTCCACTTCACAGGCGAGGGGAAGGTATTGGTTACTTCATGATGAGTACAATAATAGCAACAGCAATCGGTCCTTTTTTAGGAATCATTTTACTTGAATATGCCAGTTTTGAAATAATTTTCATTTTTAATCTAATATTATCCCTATTATTCCTTGCCATATCTTTTACAGTCAGTGAACCTCAACATATTTTACCCAAACCAGAAAAAACCGAAAATAAGGGTAAGTTTAAAATTTCAAATTTCCTTGAATTTAAGGCAATACCCATCTCTTTAGTTGCCTTGATCATGAGTTTTGCCTATTCCAGTGTGTTAACCTTCATATCAATCTATGCNNGTAGAAGCTGCCAGCATGTTCTTCGTAGTATATGCAGCAGTAGTCCTCCTATCTAGGCCATTTTCGGGTCGATTACTTGATTCTAAAGGTGCAAATATTGTAATGTATCCCTGTCTTTTCATTTTTGCAATTGCAATGCTCTTATTCAGCCAGGCCAGGCTTGGAATTACTCTGCTCCTGGCTGGAGCACTGTTCGGTTTAGGTTATGGTAATTTTCAATCCGTTGCCCAGGCAATTGCCATTAAAGTAGCCCCACTGCATAAAGTAGGATTGGCAACAGCCACGTTTTTCATGTTTTATGATTTGGGATTTGGTATCGGGCCCTATTTATTCGGTTTAATCATTCATTTCACTGGATACCGAAATTTATATTCAATAATGGTTGTGGTCATACTTGCTGCCGTCGTATTGTACTATTTAGTACATGCAAAAAAAGGCCAACAGACCAATACCAGTTAAGTAAAATTCAAATTAAGTTGGTATAATTCATTAAAACTAACTAAAACTATGTTAAAATAGGTATAGTCAGTTAAGATAGAGATATTTGGTTAAAAGAATATAGTTAGTTGTGATGGGATATTTGGTTAAAATGGGTATAGTTAGTTAAGATGGAAAGTTGGTTAAAATGCATGGGTTAAGATAGAAATACTAAATAAAAAAGGACCATTGGTTTAAAAAAGGGAATGGATTAGTTAAAAAAAGATGTAGATGGATAAGGCACGCTTTTAGACCAATACCATCAATGGCACAATTACGTGCAACACGATATCTGCAGAAAAATGGGATATCATGGCTGATTCTAAACCTTTCTTCCAGTAAAGCCACCCGCATATTATTCCCGCCACTGAGTTTAAAACGATGGTACGGATTATAACCAGTGGTGTGAGGGTGGTTAGAGTCATTACTGCTGGTAAGTGTCCTGCACCAAAAAATATTGCTGCTAAAATAATAGCTAACCACATACCTATCCTGGTTGGTTTCCCT
>DADN01000009.1:620-847 GCA_002509665.1 Methanobacterium sp. UBA8 | reverse complement strand
ACCGGTGGATTAATGGAAGTTTGAGTTACACTAATTGCCACCCCTGCAACCGAAAACAGATAATCTAAAACAGTTATGATTATTCCTGCGAGTAATCCCAGTCCAATTGATAATCCCAGTATTGATTTTAGGTAACTTTTAACTTCTCTACCTTCAAGCCACCCTTCCAGAATTGGGAGTCCCAATCCAACTTTTTTGGCCAGGTAAAGACCGATGAAGATGGTTAT
>DADN01000009.1:0-572 GCA_002509665.1 Methanobacterium sp. UBA8 | reverse complement strand
ATATAATTTCCAGTTAACAATCTGTTTTTTTGAAATGGAATTTGTTCCATCTGGGTTTTTACTTTTAATATTCATTTCAATCCTCCCTTTAAAAAGTTATTATTCTCTAATGAATGTATCATCATGTCCATGGTATACTCAATTAGTTCTTCCTGCGTCAGATCATTATTTTTCATATGCATTTTGATTGTTGGGGGCAGATTGAATACATTTTGCATGGATAAAGCTAAAACTAGATTTGTTTTTACTGGATCTATATCTGATCTAATTGTTCCATCTTCCATGCCCTCTTGAAGCGCTTTACCAAACAAAGAAAAACCTTCTATTCTGCTTCTTTTTATTTCTTCCATTTGGGGGTGGTCATGATCAATTGAAACCTTGTATGAAGCCCAGTTTACATCATAATAATCAGGGTATTCTTTATAGAATCTATAAAATGCATTTAAAANNAAAAGCATTTCAACTTTTTCAATCCCAGTTTTGCCTTTATTATAATTTTCTTTGAACATTTTATTTAGAATCTGTGTACCCCTAATGGATATGGCTAGATATATTTCTTTTTTATTTTTAAA
>DADN01000306.1:31866-34781 GCA_002509665.1 Methanobacterium sp. UBA8 | reverse complement strand
CACACTTCAGCAATAATTGACATCGAAATTCTGTTTTTCTTAATTTTGCGGCAAAAATTCCCCCTATTTTTCATATAGAGATATGTAAATTCTGCATAAAAAAGAAGGAGACTACTTAACGCAGGAGACCAAAACCCAGGAAGTCGCCAAAGACGGAAATAGTGGGTATATAGGTCTCAATGGAGAAGGAATGAGCTAGGAAGCCATGAGGTCTTTAGCATCTAAGTAGTTCACAAAAGTATTCGCATAAAAATATTTATTGAAAAAAGACATCCTGTTTTCTAATTCTCAAAGCTTATAGTGATTCGGTTATATTCAGTTAGCGTTATATAATTTGATATAATTGAACAATGGAAAATATTGCAGAAAACCCAACTCCTAAAATAAACGTATCTATTAACTTGCATTCTTACTGACTCATTTTTACTTATTGGCCGCTATTACTTATTGTTCGCTATTACTTATTGTCCGCTACTGTGATTTTGATAACGAATTCAGTTCCAAAATCTCGGTTCAGTTCAAGTTCCCCATCCAACTGATCTACCAGGATGGTTACCAGCTGTATTCCAAGGGTATCGGAGTCCTCCAGATTGATGTTTTCGGGTATACCTACTCCGTTATCTAAAACAGTCAGTATATAACTGGTACCTTCACACGCTTCGTTATTGTCTTCAATTTCTTTATCTTCAGATTTTTCACTTCTTTCCCTGAAGAGTTTTATCTGGATCTCTCCTGTTTTCCCATCTGGAAATGCATGTTTGAGGGAATTTGAAACCAGTTCATTAACAATCATTCCTAAAGGGACTGCAGTGTCCATATCAAAAAAAGTATCTTCCTCGATTTCCAGAATCATTTGGGCTCCTGAAACTCCAACGTTGTAACACCTGAAGAGCTCCTCAGTCAGCTTCTGCAGGTAAGTTGCAAAGTTAAGAGTACTGACTTCTTTTGACCCATACAGTTCTTCGTGGATCAAAGCCATAGAAATAACCCTGTTCTGGCTGTCCTTGAAGGCAGCAAGCACTTTTGAAGTATCATATATCTCATTGCCAGCGAATTTTTCAGCCTGCAGGTCGAGCAGAGATGAAATTACCTGCAGATTATTTTTTATTCTGTGGTGAATTTCCTTTTTACGGGCTTCTTCAATTTTTTTCCGGAAGCTTTCAGCCTTTTTCCTTTCTGTGATATCTTTCATTATCCCGAGGACTTTATTTGTGAGATAATTTCCCTTTTGAAGGTAGACTCCGTGATCTTCGATATGGATATAAATTCCATCTTTCCTTCTAAAACGATATTCCAAATGGAAGTTTTGTTTACCTTCAGTATTTTTTATGCTTTTGCCGCAGTCATTTATCTTCTGGTCACACACTATCCTCCAGTCATCAGGATGGACATTGTTTGTCCAGAGATTAACTCCGGTGCTCAGTAATTCGTCCTGATTATATCCTGTAACCTTTTCTATGGCTCCTGCCCAGTAGATTTTATCTTCCTCAAGGTCATACTCGTACACGAGCTGGCCGGTCTGTTCTGTTACGATCCTGTATCTTTCCTCACTTTTCTGAAGCTTTTCTTCGGCTTTTTTACTCTCGGTTATATCTCTGGCAATAACTGAGATAGCTATAAGCTCTCCGGATATACCGAAAACTGGAGAAAGAGTCATTGAGACATCGATAATCTCACCATCTTTTCTTAACCGTGAAGTCTCATACTGGTGAATCTTTTCTCCCTGTTTTACCATCTCAGTTAGTTTTTGTGTCTCATTTCCCATGGCGTATGGTATCAAGATTGTTGCAGGCTTCCCCAAAATTTCTTTAGCTGGATACCCATAGATTTGCTCTGCTCCTTGATTCCAGCTGGTAATTATACCGTCAAGGGACTTGGTTATAATAGCATCGTTTGACGATTCTACTATATTCGCTAAGTTCTGAACTTTCTCCTCTGCTTTCTTACGTTCAATGGAATATTGGATAGAACGCTTCAACAATCTGTCATCTACCTGTCCTTTGACCAGATAGTCCTGAGCGCCTTTCTTTACAGCCTCGATTCCGAGTTTTTCATCATTCATTCCCGTCAGAATTATAATGGGAATTCGTGAATTCCTTGAATAGATTTCAAGAAAAGTATCAATGCCATGACTATCTGGCAATCCCAGGTCAGATAATATTATATCAAATGGACTCTCTTTCAAAAGACCCAAACCTTCATTCAGGGTCTCAACATTTTTAAGTTCATATCGAAAGTCGGCAGACCCTTCGAGCATCTCCTCAATTAAACCTGCATCTCCGGGATTATCCTCCAAAAGTAAGATTTTTACCTTTTCGTTCATAGTCAAACCGTCCTATCCGGATTATTCTGGCTTACTTCGACGGCAACTTTACAATCTCAAGCCAGAAATTCTCTATGGATTTAACTACATCTAGAAACTGATCAAAGTCAACAGGTTTAGCAATATATGCATTGGCATGAAGATTATAAGATCTCAGGATGTCCTCTTCGGCTTTCGAAGTGGTTAAAACCACAATAGGTATATTTTTAAGTTCATCGTCGCTTTTCACTTCTTCAAGAACCTCACGCCCGTCTTTTTTTGGTAAATTTAAATCAAGAAGCATTATATCCGGGCGTGGGGAACCTGAAAACTGCCCTTCGCCACGTAAAAAAGCGATTGCTTCTTCTCCGTCCTCTACAATATGAAGAATGTTCCCGATTTTTGCGTCTTCGAAACCTTCTTCTATTAGTCCAATATCGCCTTTACTATCTTCTACTACAAGAATCTCTACNNACTGTTATCTTTTCTCAGCCTTAAAGTTTCATAATGGCGGATTCTTTCTCCTTCTTTAATCTTTTCAATTAATCTTTTTGTTTCTCCCTTAAATATATCGGATTCTAAGATTGAAATAGATTTCCCGGTTATCTCATCG
>DADN01000306.1:0-31766 GCA_002509665.1 Methanobacterium sp. UBA8 | reverse complement strand
TGTCCTTTAACCAGATAATCCTGAGCGCCCTTTTTAACCGCGTTAATTCCAGTCCTCTCATCAGTTAAGCCTGTTAAAATTATAATGGGAGTCTCATGACATTTTCTATTTACTTCAATAAATGTTTCAATACCATCACTATCTGGAAGACCAAGATCTAGCAATATTACATCAAATGAATGATATTTAAGGAGTTCTAAACCTTCATTTAATGTTTCAACATTTTTAAGTTCATAGGAAAAATCGGTAGATTCTTCAAGCATGAATTCAATTAAACCTGTATCTCCAGGATTATCTTCAAAGAGTAATATTTCAACAGTTTCGAGGTTGTCCATAGATTTAAACCATCCTTATATGAATGAGCCATTGCCTTTTGAGGGTAACTTCACTATATCAAGCCAGAAATTTTCTATAGACTTAATTACTTTTATAAATTGATCAAAGTCAACTGGTTTGGTGATATATGAATTAGCATGGAGATTATATGATTTAAGTATATCTTCCTCCGCTTTGGAAGTAGTTAAAATAACTACAGGTATTCTTTTAAGTTCATTATCTTCTTTTATTTCTTTAAGAACTTCACGCCCATCTTTTCCGGGCAAATTCAAATCTAAAAGTATTATATCTGGACGTGGGGCATTTGAAAACTTTCCTTCTTTACATAAAAACAACATAGCTTCTTCCCCATCTTCTGCAATATTAAGATTGTTCATAATTTTTGCTTCATGGAAAACTTCTTCCACAAGCCCAACATCGCCTTCATTATCTTCTACTAAAAGAATTTCTATTTGTTTAGCTGTCTGATTTGCTGTCTTATCTTGTTTAACTGCCATTTATAACACCTTTTTATAAGTAAATAGAATTGTTAAAAGTTATTGATTTTTAATATGATTTACAGGTAGAGTGAAATAAAAAACTGAACCATTGCCCGGTTCTGATTCCACCCATATATGCCCCCCATGCCTTTCTACTATTTTTTTACAAATTGAAAGCCCTATCCCAGTTCCAGGATACTCTCTTCTTTTATGCAATCTTTTGAAAACTTCAAAGATTCTTTCGCAGTGTTTTGGATCAATCCCAATTCCATTATCAACAACCGAAAATACCCATTCATCGCCCTCTTCTCGAGCTGAAATATTAATCTCAGGTATTTTTTCACTGCGGAATTTTATAGCATTGCTTATTAGATTCTGGAATACTTGGGCTAATTGGGTAGAATCTGCCATTATATTAGGTAAATGACTATGTGATATAACAGCTTCACTTTCTTTTATGGATATTTCCAGATTAGATAACACTTGATTTAAGAGTAATTCACAATCCGTAGATTCGAATTCTCTGGCCCTTGTGGTAACCCTAGAGAATTCTAAAAGATCATTTATTAAATTCTGCATACGGAAAGCGCCGTCTACTGCAAAATCTATGTATTTATCTGCTTTATCATCAAGTTCACCGTAATATCTTCTTTGTAAAAGTTGTAAATAACTTCCAATCATCCTTAAAGGTTCCTGTAAATCATGGGACGATACATAAGCAAACTGCTCCAGTTCTGCATTTGAACGGGCAAGCTCTTCTATTTTTAATTTTAACATTTTTTCAGCTTTTTTACGTTCGGTAATATCACGTGCTGCTGCAAAAACACCGATAACATCCCCAAATTCGCCTTCATAGACTGAAGCGTTATACAAAACAGGAGTTACATGTCCCTTCTTATGCTTGATCTCAAGGGGATAATCAATTATCCATCTATCTTTAAACACCTGCTTGTAGCCTTCCCTTGCTTTTTCAGGCTCAGTAAAATAATCTGAAAAATCGGTTCCAATAAGTTCATCTCGAGCGTGACCAGTAACTGCCTCTGTAGCGCCGTTTACATCAGTGATCTTCCCGTCAGGACCAATTGTAACAAGGGGGTCTAAACTGGTTTCAATCAAGTTACGGTTATATTTACCTGCAAATTCAAGCTCTTCTTCCATTTTTTTACGTTCACTGATATCAGAATTAATTTCTAAAATGGAAACAGGATTCCCTTTCTCATCTTTCTTAAGTACTTGTCTGCTCAATACAGTGATTTGAGTACCCTCACGTTTTGTGTGTACTAATTCGCCACCCCATTGACCTTTATTAATTAACTCCCTGTCTACTTCTTTCAATGGCACTGGAAACTCAGTTTCGAGTAAGGAGTGAGTAATTTTACCATTAGCCTCTTCGGCACTCCAACCATATATTTTTACAGCACCATCATTCCAGAATAAAATCTTATTATCCATATCTCGAACTATAATAGCTTCCTGAGTCAAATTGAGCAATTCTACCTGTCTTTTGATCTCGTTCTCTGCCTGTTTCATTTCGGTAATGTCACGTGCAGCAGCAAAGACTCCAATTACTTCTCCATCTTCATTTCTATAAACCGATGCATTGTATAATACAGGTGTCACATGTCCCTCTTTATTTTTAATTTCCAATGGATAATCAAATACCCATCCTTCTCGAAATACCTCTTTATATCCATCTCTAGCTTTTTCAGGTTCCGTGAAGTAATCTGAAAAATCAGTGCCTATAATCTCATCTCTAGAATATCCAGTTACCTGTTCGGTAGAATAATTTACATCAGTAATTTTACCATTAGGACCAATAGTAACTAAAGGATCAAGATTAGCCTCGATTAAACTACGATTATAATTATTAGCAAATTTCAGAGACTCATAAGCTTGTTCTAACTCTAATGTACGCTCTTTAACCTGAATTTCCAGATTATCACGTGCTTCTTTCAATTCAGATTCTGCTTGCTCACGGGATATACGTAACCGAATTACATTTATCCCATAGGCAAGGTTTTCAGCTAATTTTGTCAGTAGTTTAACCTCATCCTCTGAAAAAGAATCGGGTTCTGTCGAATAAATGGTCAGTGCGCCAAATACTCTCCCATACATCTTCAAAGGCAGAACTAACGAAGATGCATAGCCCCTTTTAATCGCATTTTCACGCCACGGTTCAAATTTAGGATCAGCCTGCATATTTTTACAGGCACTTGGTTTTCCTGTACGAATAGCAGTTCCTGTTGGACCATTGCCGTGTTCAATATCTGCCCACGTAATGTTTAATGTTTCAAGATACCCTTCTTCAAACCCAGAATATGCTACTGGTCGGACAGTTTTAGCTTCATCTTCATCAGCATAACCTACCCAAACCATAGAATGGCCGCAATCTTCAACAACAATTCTGCATACATCTTCAAGGTATTCTAATTCATCTTTAGCAAGCATCATTGCCTGGCTACTATTACTAAGCGCCATATAAGCTTTGTTAAGCCTTTGAAGTTCTTTTTCCTTCCGCTTACGTTCATTGATATCGCGGGCAACATGAACACTCCCATTAAGTTTCCCTTCAAAATCATAAAGTGGGGAAGCACTTACAAGAAAATCACCACCAAGGTTATCCTCACGGATTTCTTCTGTGTGTTCATTTCCGTCTTCAAGTAATCGTTTATGTGGACAAAAAGAAGGGGGTTCGTCAGTTCCATGAATAACCTCATAACATGTCAGACCAATACACTCTTCAGGTGTTATACCAAACTTATCGGCCGCGGCTTTGTTTGCACGGATAATTTCATAGTTAACACCCAATATGACCATTAAGTCAGGTACCGCCTCAAAGGTATGTTCCCATTCATTTCTAGCCTGAATAGCAGCTTTTTCACTTTCTTTTAAAATACGGTTTGAGATGAGTCTATTTATTGCAATTGCAATCTGATCTGCAACAGCCTTCATTAAATCTAATTCTTTATTTGTAAAAGAAGTACGTGAACCTGTACCGAATGAAAGTGTACCAATGCTTGAACCATCAATCAGTAAAGGATGACATGCATATGCCTGTACACCATACCCCTTTACCAAATCTGTCCTTGGATCTGGTGTTTCAAAGATATTTTCAGAGATTATTCTGCGGGATTCAAGAGCTGCACATCCACAGACAGCTACCCCATAATCTAACCATTCAATTCTCTTTGCTTCTTCTTCAGGAATTCCGGAATAAGCATTTAAATGCAAGCATCCTTTCTCTTCATCCAATAAATAATTGAAAAATACATCACATTCTAAAAATTCCATGGTTTTATAACACAAGTCATCAATGATATCCTGAGGGTTCTCACTTGTCAACAGCCTGCTGGAAACCTCTGCTAGGAGTTCATTACGATTCTGATTCCATGAAATTAACTCATTTGCCCTTTTTTGTTCAGTAATATCCGTATTGGTACCAAACCAGCGCTGTATATTACCCTGCTCATCCTTGATAGGCATAATCCGTGTAAGGAACCATCGATATTTACCGTCTTTACTCCTTAAAGGAAATGTGTTATCGTACGGCTTTCCCTCTTTGATACTCGCAGACCATTCTTCAGTTACGGTGTCGATGTAGTCTGGGTGATGTACCTTCTGCCAGCCCCATCCCTTCATTTCTTCCAGTGTTGTACCAGTATAATCGTACCACTGCTGATTATACCAGAATATCCCCCCTTCTGCATTTGCCATCCATGCAAGGTTAGGAATATTGTCTGCAAGAGCACGGAAACGTTCTTCACTCTCCAATAATGATTTATTAATTTGTAGCAGTTCATCTTCCTGCTGCCTGAGCTCTTCATTAACAACTTGAAGTTCTTCTGTGGTATCCTGCAGTTCATCATTAGAAACCTGAAGTTCTTCTGTTGTAGCCTGTAATTCGCGATTGGCAGATTGAAGTTCCTCAGTAGTAACCTGTAGTTCTTCATTTGAAACTTCTAACTCTTCAGCAAACTGTTGTGTTCGCTCCAGAAGCTCTTGTTTCTGCTTTTCAGCCTTTTTTCGCTCAGTTATATCCCGAGTAATAGTTGAAATGGCAACAAGTTCTCCAGAAGTGCTGAAAACAGGAGAAAGTGTTACTGAAACATTTATCAGTTCACCATCTTTTTTTAACCGTAGTGTCTCGTAGTGATCAACTTTTTCTCCATTTTTAATTTTATTAATCAATTTTTCGGTTTCTCTGCAAAGTTGAGACGGTTCCAATATTGAAATAGGTTTACCTATAACTTCACGAGCTGAATAACCGTAAATTTGTTCTGCTCCCATATTCCAGTTTATAATAGTACCATCAAATGATTTAGTTATAATGGCGTCGTCTGAGGATTCTACAACATCTGCTAATCTTTGAATGTTTTCCTTTGCCTTTTTATCCTCATTGATATTACGGGCAATGTGAATACTTCCCATCACATTTCCAGACTCATCTTTTATGGGAGCGACAGTAACAAGAAAATGCCCACCTAAATTTTCATCAGTTATTTCATGACTGTGCTCCTGACAATCCTGCATCATTTTCGCATGAGGACAATCATGAATTGGAGATTTAATACCATGAACAACTTCAAAACATTTTAATCCATGACATGAATCATGAGAGGCATTCCATATATCTGCCATTGGTTTATTTGCCCAAACAATGTTAAATTCAGCATCTAAAATAGTTATAAGATCTGGTGACGAATCTAAAACAGATTTCCACCCTCCAATATTTCCTAAAAAAGATTTAATGAATTTTTCTTTAGGGTTCATGTTATATCCTGTCATTTAAGTTTTGTAGATTACATAGATTAACTGCAAATATTTTTACCAAAATGAGATTAAAACTAGTATTTCCAGTAATCAGTAGATAGTTATTAAAATGCATTATTTATCCATTTTAACTTTTTCTATGACGCTTTATCCTCCAAGTCAGAGACTTTAAAGGTTTTGCTCCCAATATCTATTTATAGGTTTTTTATCTAAATTAAATCCAAGAAGTATACCTTTTTGTATTCATTAGCTCCATAAAATTTATGTATAATTGGGATATCTTTCCATAAATAATTTGTGAAATTTAATTTAAGTGAAAATTCACCCGTTAATACAGTATTTATTTAAGAAAATAAATGATTATCAAACAACGCTCATGTCTAAATGATTGTGCAAAATATTATTGTTGAATTTTTAGGAGTTATATGGTTAAAATTACACTCTTCCAAATATAATTCTCATATTAATTGATATTATAATTCAACATAAAACATGAACTGTGCACCTGATCATGGATAACACATTAGCAATTAAATAATGCTTTTTTAAAGTATTTACTCAGATTTAAATTTTTAAAATCAATGTAAAAAAAAAATTAAATTTCTTCATTTAAAAATGCTCTTAAACTGATAATAACCTTTTCAACTGCTTCAGGAGAAGATCCGCCAATTACAGTTCTTGATTTTATATTTTCATAAGGATCTAAAGCTTTCCTTATTGACTCATCATCTAGATCTAAGGATTTACCCATCACTTCATGCAGAACATTATCTAAAAACTTCGAATCAATATCATCAAGGGAAACCTTATTCTCAAGAGCTTCCGTAACCATTCGACCAACTATTTTATGGGCTGTTCTAAAAGGCATGTTTTTTTCACGGACCAGTATATCTGCTAGCTCAGTTGCAGTGGCAAAATTAGATTTTGCAAGTAGAGCTGCACGTTCCTCGTTAATTTCAATTGTAGCTAACATACCATGTACCATGCTCAACATTTCTTTTGCATTATCTACAGAGTTCCATAGATGAGGAGTTATTTCCTGTAAATCTCTATTGTAACTGTAAGGTAATGCCTTTAAAATAGTCAAGATAGTCATTAACTCTCCAGTAAGAATTGCACTTTTTCCCCTTGCAATTTCTGCAACATCTGGGTTCTTTTTTTGAGGCATTATGGATGATGTGGATGAATATGCATATGAAATTTCAACAACTCCAAATTCAAATGTACTCCACAGTATAAGCTCCTCACAAATTTTACTCATAGTTGAAGCGAGCATTGAAAGAGAAAACACTGTTTCTGCTATGAAATCTCTTGAACTTACACCATCTATCGAATTTTCCATAATTCTACTAAATCCAAGTAACTCAGTTGTCATTTCCCTATCTATCGGAAAACTGGTAGTAGTCAAGGCTGCAGAACCAAGAGGGTTCATATCCACTCTTTTATATGCATCCATAAGACGTTCATAGTCCCTTCGCAGTGCATTGGCATATGCAAGCAAGTGGTGTGCAAATGTGGTAGGTTGAGCATGCTGCAGGTGAGTATAACCCACAAAAATAGTTTTTTTATGCTCACCAGCCATATTCAGAATTTCTTCAATAAATTCCAGTATATTTAATCCTATTTCTTTAATTTCTTCCTTTAAAACTAATCTAAGATCCGTTGCAACCTGATCGTTCCTTGATTTAGCTGTATGCATGAACCCAGCAACTTCCCCAATTTTAGAAGTTACATAGTTTTCCACAGCCATGTGAATATCTTCTACAGAAGGATCAAGGTCAAGAGCTCCGATTCCTTCATTTTTAAGTTCATTTAAAGCTTTTAATATTTTATCTGCAATTTCAGAAGGTATTATTCCCTGTTTTGCAAGCATTGTTGTATGTGCAGTGTTGAGTTTAATATCAGCTTCAAAAATTCGTTTGTCAAATTCTAAAGAAGAAGTAAAAGATGCAGCTTCATCGCTCATCTTTCCCTTAAGTCGTCCAGATCTTAAATTCAAGAAATGTCACCCTGTTTAATAAATTAAACCCTCGAAAACTGTTAAAATTTTCAATTTTGACGCAGCAAAAAACCATATGTTTTTTGCATGCTTCGTTTTCGGGGCATGCGAAATCATAGATTTCGCTGTTCAGGAAGCTGTGCTTCCTTCAACGTTAAAAATATTGATTTTTAACAGCCTGCAAAATCTATCGAAATTTTCATAAAAATTTCGATGCATCGAAATCAGAGATTTCGANNGTGTAACCGCATTTTCCACATGCGTATCTGTCTCCATGGTCTGCCATGAAAACACCGTGTGAGCATCTTACACATTCAGGGTTTTTTCTAACGAGTTTGTTATCTTTAACTTCGTAAAGGTCACATTTTTTCATTAGTTATTCCTCCTCTGCTTCTTCGCCTTCTTGAGGTTCCTGATTTTTAGCTAAAACATGTTTAGTTTCAATTTTGTTTAAATTTTCTTCGTTGTCGTAGATCTTTGCATATCCGTCAGCTTTACCTTCTCCAAACTTAGGTAAAACTTTATCGACCACTAAAAGGTTTTTATCTGCATCGAGTAGTGCGACAAGTTTATTTTTAATATCANNCTTGATATGTGCAGTCAAAGTGTATTTCAGTTCTGTTTAAAAGTGGATTTTCAATTTTTTCTTTAATTTCGATTTCCATTATTTAACCTCCTTTTTCTCAAAGTGATCCAGCATTTTTTTTGCTATATCCTTTATTTTATCAGCTTCAACAACCACGAGACCTTCTCCAGGTTGTCCATATAAAATCACAGTATCTTCAGGGGCCATCAAAACACAGGGAATCACAGCTAAATCTTCCTCACCATTTACAACTATTAGAACATTAGATTCTTTGGCAAGATACTTAGCTTTTTCTATGGTTTCCCAGAGTTCATCTGTTATTGTCCCTGGAGGATTATCAACATTCAAAGTGATTGCATTATACTCAATTTGATGTTTAGAAATTTCTCTTTCAATTTTATTATCTATAATACCAATTCTAGGTATTATATCAGCATTTAAAATATTATTTGTGGTAGCATCTCCAATTGAGATTATGAAATGATTTTCAAGAAAATCTCGATCTACCTCATTTAAAGCAGGGTAAAGTTTACCAAATGGTTCCTTAAAAATTTCCCTACTTTCTTTTTTAAGTACTAACACATTTTAACCTGAATCTTTTATAAAATTATCTGACTCTTAATGCATATTCACCAGGAAGATTTATGCTGAGTTCCTGTGCAATACCTGAATTTTCTGGATCAAGTACTATCAGAAAACCGCTCCAGTTTTTTGAAGATGGTATATTGCATATGGCGCATCTTTCCTCTTCCATCAGCCTATGACATCTTGTACAAGCTTTTGTAACCATTATTTCTTCTTCCTTTTCTCTTTTTCAATCCATTCAGGTCTTCCAAGGCCAGGTTGTCTCATGGTAAGACCGATCTTGGTTTCTTTGGAGGATTTTCCTTTAAGACTTAAAGCTACAATCCTTGCACGAACCTTGTCGCCTTCTTCAAGAGTTTTCTTGGATTCTTTTCCAAGTAATGCTCCTCTCTTTGAATCGTAATTTATATAGTCATCAGTAACCTGTGATACGTGTACCAGACCATCCATTGGTCCCATTCTGACAAAGGCTCCGAATTCAGTTATTTCAATAACTTCTCCTTCTACAATTTCCTGCAGATCTGGCTTGAAAAATAGTGCTGTAAAAGTGACGTTGTGATATGATGCGCCGTCGCCCATTATAACTCTGCCGATGCCTATTTCTTCAATTTCTTTCACTGTAACCATTAAGCCAAGCTTTTTGTCAATCATTCCGACATAATTTTCATTTAGAAGTTCAAATGCTATTTCTTCCAGTGGTTCCTCAAATAATGTCGGTGGAACTCTTACAGTATCCTCAATTTTTGATATTAAATACAATTAAACTCCCCTTGTACGGTTATTTATTTAATCCATATTTTTGTATAATTCTATAGAATGTTTTACAGCTTCAAATGCTTCTTCAGCATGTTCCCATCCTAATACTTTTGTAACTTTTCCTTCAAGAGTTTTATACTCTTTGAAAAAATGTGCAATTTCATCTAAAAGATGACTAGGAATATCATCGATATCATTAATATCTTTATACCTTGGATCATTAACAGGTACGCCTAATATTTTATCATCTTTATCATCACCATCAATCATCCTCATGACTCCAATGGGCCTGGTTTCAATTACACATCCTGGAAAAGTTGGCTGATCCATAAGTACCATAACGTCCATTGGATCACCGTCATCGTAAAGTGTTTTTGGAATTATTCCGTACTCTGCAGGGTAATGAAACGGAGAGTATAAAACTCTATCCAGTGCAAAGGCTTCCATATCTTTATCATATTCGTATTTATTTCTTGATCCCTTTGGTATTTCAATTACAGCATATATTACTTCTGGAACTGATGGTCCTGGTTCTAAATCCTTCCAAAGATTCATATATTAATCCTCCAAACATTTTCCAAAAAAATTATTATTATAAATGAGTTTAAACATTTTAATATAAAAATATTTAATTTATAAACCTAAATATCCTTCAACTGCCAGATATTTCTTCTGGCGCAGATATACAACAGTCAATTCTTTATTTCGTGCCCTTTTCTGAAGTCCACGATCATTTGTACATAACACTTTAGATATTCGAAGTAAAGCGTCGTCAACTCGTTCTTTATATTTTAAATCAACATCAATTACATTGATGTTAGATGACTCTATTAATTTAAGGGCAACTGATGCTGCGATTCTATCTTTTCCCTTTGATCTCTTTTTTATGTTTTCAAGTTCGCGGGCAACAAATGAAGGAACCACAAAGGTGTAATTTGGTAGAATTCGCTCAAGTTCTGTTAAAATATCAACATGAAATTGAGCGGGTATCATAAAAAATTTGCGTCGAGTACTGCCTCACGTTTATTTGATGATACCATATCCAATTAACCTCCATCTTGCACCAACACGTCGGCTTAAAGCGACTCTCTGGCCAGATTCAGCGCAAACCGGTAATTTAAGTGTTACATCCACTTCGTTTTTTCTTGCACTTGTTACGACACCGATGGTTGTTGTTGTTCCTATATTAATCATGAGTGGTTCTGAAGATTTAATAGGTTCAACTATTCTTTCTTCTTTGGTACCTACTACCCTTTCAAGAAGATGAGTTGTCATTGCGAAATTGTGCAGTATTGGTGGAAGTGTCTCTGGTTCTCCTGCAACTGATCCAGATAAAGAATCTGCTTTAGTCAATGCAGGATCTAGTTTCGTACCAACAGCTATAAGACCTCCAGGCCCTACTTCGTCCACAGCTTTACCTGCTGCAACTAAACCTGTGATTTCAGAGTGTAAGCTCATCCATGAGGTTTTTCCTTTCTTTTTAACCTGGATCCCTGGCTTAACTTCCAGTTTATCCCCTACTTTAAGTTTTCCTTGAGCTAAAGAACCGCCTATAACTCCACCATCTATCTTTTCAGGAATACAACCAGGTTTGTTGATATCAAAGGATCTTGCAACGTACATTTTTGCTGGTTTATCGAGTAATCTTTCAGGAGTTTGAATTCTTTCCTGAATAGTTTCAATTAAAATATCTACATTTGCACCCTGTTGAGCTGATATAGGTATTATAGGTGCATCTTCTGCACAGGTACCCTTTACAAATTCTTTTATTTCATCATAACTTTCTATAGCCCTTTCTTTAGAGACTATATCAATTTTATTTTGAACTACTATGACATCTTTGACCCCTATAACATCTAAAGCCATAAGGTGTTCTTTTGTTTGAGGCTGAGGACATGGTTCGTTTGCAGCTATTACTAATACTGCCCCATCCATTATCGCAGCACCAGATAACATTGTTGCCATTAGTGTTTCGTGTCCCGGAGAATCTACAAAGGATACTTTCCTCAATACTTCTGTTTCTTTACCACAGTGATCACACACAAGAGCAGTGGTATAACACTGAGGATCTGGACATTCAGTACACTGCCTAAAGGTTATGTCTGCATAACCTAATCTTATTGAAATCCCTCTTTTTGTTTCTTCACTGTGAGTATCGGTCCATATACCTGATAAGGCCTTTGTAAGTGTAGTTTTACCGTGGTCAACGTGTCCTACAAGCCCTATATTTACTTCAGATTGTACTTTCACAATTACACCTAAATCCTATCTTTCAAGATTAATCTTATTCAGCTTCTTCAGCGCCTAAAAGTTCATCTATACTTTTACTGCCTTTTTCTGTGACAATTGTATTAATTTGAACTATATTATCAGATATTGTGTTTCCACGGAGTGTTTTTCTTCTTCTCTGTCCAGCTCTTTTTGGTTCAAATCCAAGACCGCCTGATAAGAGACTTCTTATTTTTCTCTGTCCGTCAACATCTTTTCTCATAGGGAAGCCATTTTTATCGCTTCCACCGGTTATTTTAAGTTTGTAACCATCTAAACCGACTAAAGAAGCATCTATTTCTTCGCCAATTTTTAAGCCGTTTAATTTTTTTGATTGTGCTGCATCAACTTCTACTTGATGACTCTTTGCGCCTTCTGAAATGACTAATTTAAATGCCAAATTAATCTCCTCCAATTTTTAATTCTATTAGTCCACTATGAATATTTAAAGTATTACATTCCCCAATGAGGATTGTCCTTCCTTTTTATATCCAATATTTCATTTAATATTTCAAATTCATCCTCAGTAAGCTTGTTTTTAAGCTCAGACACAAGGATTTTATAGTGATTTTCAGGTATATCCACATAAAGGACATCCCCTTCATCAAAGTCCTTACCAAAAATTGCATCTTTTATACTCATAGCAACTTTTTGCCCTTTGGACGCTGATTTTAAATTTTTTCCTTTATCCTGCATGCCTTCTACTTTCCCAACTCTTGCCCCATCGCCTCTAATTAAGCCGTAATCCTGCTTAACTGTACCTAATAAGACTTCGATACCTGCAATAGCAGGTTTACTATTCCTGAATATTAATTTAGGAATTATTCTAATTTTAGCTGGTTTTATTATAGCATCAAGCCATGCTTTTTTCTTTCTCTCTTCTGCAGCTTTTATCCATTCATCATAATCTTCTATCAACTGATAAATGATATTAGATGAAAACAGCTTAATTTCAGAAGCTTTGATTTCTTCAGCTGCGGAAGGTAAAACTTTAACATTGAAAGCAACGATAACTCCATAAAGAGGATTTTCATTTTTAACAATTGAAGCATCTACTACATCCCTTCGAGAAACATCTCCAATATCTGCAGCTCTTATTGGAATTTGCATATCTCTAAGCAGATTCACAAGAGCTTCAAGTGAACCAAGGGTATCCGCCTTTACAACAATTCCAAGCTCATCAGTATCTATTTTTATGTCTTCAATTTCTTTTAAAATTTCTTCTTTAACATGCTCAAAATCATCCCTCGCAACACGCAGAGGTGATCCAGACATTGCATTTTCGATATTTGGAGCTACAATCTTAATACCTGCAGCTGCAACAACTTCATCGATCTTTTTAAACCGCTTTTTAGCTTCTCTTATCTCTTCAAGAGGATTTGGTTTTAAAAGAGACCTTATACGAGTAGTTATAACATCATTTACGGTCATAACAGCAATGGTATCATCTTTTTTCAATATACCATCATAGATTACAGCATCTATGGTTACTCCAAGTCCAACTTCTTCCTTTACCTCAAGAATAGTTCCTTTTGCAGGAGCATCTTCTTCTATTTTGAGCTGTTCTTTTAAGTACTGTTGAGCAAGTCCCATGAGCATAGCTAAAAGTTCAGGTACTCCTTCACCTGTTTTTGCACTTATAGGAACAATACTTATTTGTTTTGCAAAGTTACTGATCCGGTCAAATCTTTCAGATTCAAAGCCTTCTTCATGTAAAATTCCAACCAGTTCATAGATCCCCATATCTAGTTTTTCCTGTACACTTTGAGGTTGTTTGGGAAAAGTTTCTAAAAAAGGAGCTCTCTCATGTGTTTGCCATCCATATATCTTATCCATTTTATTTGCTGCAACAATAAAAGGAGTTTTATACATCTTAAGAATATTTAAAGCTTCATAAGTTTGTGGTTTAAATCCTTCATTTAAATCCACAATCAGTATGGCCACATCAGCAAGTGCTCCTCCTCGTTTACGAAGAGTTGTAAATGCCTCATGTCCAGGAGTATCTACAAAGAAAAGGCCGGGAAGAGTCTCTTTGATACCCAATTTTTTGAGAAATTCGCCACCAATGTTTTCAACAACTTCTATTGGCACTTCGGTTGCTCCAATATGCTGAGTTATTCCTCCAGCTTCTTTTTGAGCAATTATACTGCCTCTTATAAAATCTAAGAGTGTTGTTTTTCCGTGATCCACATGTCCGAGTACTGAAACTATTGGTGATCTAATTTTCAATTTTGACCTTCCTAAAATTAAAGATAATAAAAATTTATTCGTATATCAAACTTTCATCAGGTAGAGCATATTCATTGATTTCAGAATCATTGAAAAATAATGCAATTTCCCTTTTTGCAGATGATGGGGAGTCTGAAGCATGGATTATGTTTCTACCAGTATCAAGGGCGTAATCCCCTCTTATGGTTCCAAGATCTGCTTCTTTTGGATTTGTAGCTCCGACCATTTTCCTGATGAGGCTTATACAATCATCACCTTCAATTACCATTGCAAGAACTGGTGCTGAGGTAATATAACTTACAAGATCATTAAAGAATGGTTTTTCTTTGTGTTCTCCATAGTGTTCTTTTGCAAGTTCTTCAGAAATATTCATCATTTTTACAGCTACAAGTTTAAGACCGCGTTCTTCGAACCTGGTTAAAACTGTTCCCATGAGCCTCCTAAGTACTGCATCAGGTTTAAGCATTACAAAGCTTCTTTCCATCATTGTTTAACCCACTTAACCTTTCTTGGGACTCTTCCTAATTTAATCCTATTTTTTTCACATTTGCTGCTGCAGAAGAAAAATACAGTTCCGTCTTTTCTGACGTACATTTTTCCAGTACCCTGGTGTATTTCCTGTCCACAGAATGAACATGTTGCCATATCAAACACCTTCTCAATTATGGAGTACGGATCTCTTTAGCTTCTCTTATTGTATCGAGTAACATTAAGATGTCGCCTTCCCTTATAGGCCCCATAATATTTCTTGTTAATATTCTTCCTTTGTCTCTTCCGTCAAGTATCCTACATTTTACCTGCATGACCTCTCCAGTCATACCGGTTCTTTTAAGAACCTCAATTACTTCAGCAGGAGTTGCTTCTGCCATATAATCACCCTGAAATTATTAAAGTGAGAAAGGCTGTTGCCTTTTTAAAAAGCTGTCACCTTTCTTAAAAAATCTATGATTTTTTGTGTTCAGAAAATGCTACGCATTTTCTTCAACTTAAAAAAAGTTAAATTATTTTTTGAGTTCTTCGACTTTTTCAACAACTTCGTTGACTAAATCTTCAGCTTCACCTGCGTCAGTTATGACTGCAGATGCAGTACCAACATTTAAACCTGCTGCTTCTCCTAATTCATCCTTNNGCTGCTATTTCTGGAGGATCAATATCCTCTGCTATAAGTACTAATAACGCACTGCCTCTTTCTATGGCTTTGGTTACTTCGTTTGTTCCTTTTCCGACTTTACCTGTGTCTCTTGCAATTTCTAAAGCTTCAGCAGCTTTATCAGCTATTTCTTGTGGTACATCAAATTTCACATATATTGCTTTTGCCATGTAATTTACCTCCTTTTTCATCTGGTTTTTATACCATCCATCGGCATGATCTTAATTTCAACTTTTGTATATATAAAAGTTTTTGCCAAATAGGATTTCAAAGCTTTGATATTATGCTTAAAATAGTAAAATTTTAAAGCACTCAAAAACCTGTGGTTTTTGATACCTCAAAAATCTTTGATTTTTTATGTTTAAAATCGTAAGACTTTAAAGTTGAGGAAAACATAGTTTTCCAAACATTGAAAATCTTGGGTTTTCAAAGCTTGCAAAATTTCTAATTTTGCATGTTTACGAAATGAAGTTTCGTAACCGCAAAACGAAGCAGGCAAAAAACCTACGGTTTTTTGTTGCGCCAAAATTATAAATTTTGACAGTTTTGCATGCCCCCGAAAAAATTTAAAAATTTTTTCGACAGCTTATAAAATGTAGTTTCAATCTAAAATAGTTTTAATTAAAAAACATTAGAAGAACTAGTAT
Source organism: Methanobacterium sp. UBA8 (assembly GCA_002509665.1). GTDB lineage: Archaea > Methanobacteriota > Methanobacteria > Methanobacteriales > Methanobacteriaceae > Methanobacterium_D. Next base: position 15,961 of record DADN01000306.1, on the reverse strand, counting down.
ATAATAGATATAAGATCATCACTTATATACTTTGTTGTGTTCCTATATACCAAGATAAACAGATAGAATATTAGTTTTAGAAGAAAATAAACCATTAAATCAAGTTAAATTCAATAATCAATATTATCAAAAAATATCTTCAAGTTTAAATTAGAATACTAGTTTTTCAAAGTTGAGATTATATTCCATTATACAAACGTTCCCCAAGAAAAGAGGGTAATTTTTCATCCCCAATAGCAGTGACAACTTTATCTATATCATATTTAATTCTATAAATCTTAACTTCTTTAGCAGGTACATCTAGAAAAGCAAATGACGCTCTACTGTCACCATCTCGCGGCTGGCCAACACTTCCAGGATTAAAAACAAGTTTATCTCCAAATTTTCTTATAAAAGGAATATGAGTATGGCCCATTATCAAAACATCTACATTTTCAGATTCAAGAAAAGATTTTAACGTAGAATCAGGAGTAGATGGGAAAATATATTCACTTAAGGGGTCTCTAGGACTGCCATGAACCATCATAATATTTATATTATCCATTTTAATCTTGATTTTGCGTTCTAAATTACGTAAGAATTCAATATTTTTATCTTTTATAACTTTCCTTGTCCAAACTATTGCTTCTTTTGCATAAGGATTAAATCCAGAGGTATCTCCAGTCACACCGGCAAGATCATGATTTCCAGCTACAGAAATAACTTTTAACTCCCTAAGTTTTTCAATACATTCATTGGGTTGTGTGTAATATCCAACAATATCTCCACAGCACACGATCCTGTCAGAATCTATCTTTTCAAGTACCATTTCGAGAGCATCTAAATTGCTATGTATGTCAGAAATAACAGGTAAAATCATAGAGAAATTAATAAAAAATAACGGCTAATATAAATAAAAAACAAATAAAGAAAATGGTTAAAAGGATTATAACCTTTTAACAGCTAATTCAACATCTGATGCTTTGACGGTTTTCCTTCCAGCGTGTTTTGCGAGTTTAACAGCTTCTGAAGCTATTACTTCTCCTTTTTCTTCTAAAGCTTTAGCTAAAGCTTCTCTTGCGTCGTCACTAACTCTTTCCGCACCAGCGTTTTTTATTATTCTTCCAATTGGAGCAATTGGTAATTCAGCCATAAACAATCACCTCATTTTTATTTGTTATTATAAAGTGTTCGAATACTCCTATATATATTTATCGTTTTTTTCTATGATTATTTGAAAATCCATATGGTTTTTGGCCAGTTGAAGTCGATCCATATGATAACTGGTCACCACAATATAAACTATATGATTTTTTGACCTACTTAACCAAATTATATGATACTTGCTCATGGAAACATAAACAATATGATTTTGAGTGTACCAAAAACCAATAAAAGAAAAAGATAAGTTAAATTTAGTTAAAAAAAAAGCTGGAATGAAATTGACTATCACTGGCTTAAAATACGAGAAAGCTCGTTAATATCTGCATCAATTTCAACAGGCTTTACACATGCATCTATAGCAGTATTAGGGTCTTTTAATAAGTGGCCAGTTACAATACAGACTACCTGCTCATTTTTATCCACTTCACCATTTTCTACAAGCTTTTTAAGGCCCGCAATGGATGCTGCAGACGCCGGCTCTACCCCAATTCCCTCTGTTCGGGCAAGTAATTTCTGAGCGCTCAAAATCTCGTCATCAGTTACAGTTTCTGCAAAACCATTAGATTCATTTATTGCCCTGATAGCTTTTAAAGCGCTTACAGGTGCCCCTATTCGTATTGCAGTTGCAATAGTCTCAGGATTTTCAAAAGGAACTATATCTTTTTTATTTTCGCGTATAGCCCTCACAATTGGCGCTGCACCTTCAGCCTGAATTCCAGTCATCATTGGCAGATCTTCCATAAATCCTGCCCTGTGGAATTCATTAATTCCTTTCCATATAGCCGAGATGTTACCTGCATTTCCAACCGGTAAAATAATCCTGTCTGGTGATTTCCACCCAAGATCATCCACAATTTCAAATCCAATTGATTTCTGTCCTTCTAATCTAAATGGATTTACTGAATTTAAAAGATATAATTTACCTTCAAGTGCGAGTGCAGTTACAGTTTCCAAGGCTTCATCAAAGTTACCCCTGATAGATAATACCTCTGCACCGTGGAACATCGCCTGCGCAAGTTTTCCAAGGGCCACTTTTCCAGAAGGTAAGAGCACTACACATCTTAATCCTGCCCTTGCTGCATAAGCTGCAAGAGATGCCGATGTATTCCCAGTAGATGCACATCCAACAGTGCTTACCCCAAGTTCCATGGCTTTTGTTATTCCAACACTCATTCCCCTATCTTTAAAACTTCCAGTTGGGTTTGAACCTTCTACTTTAACGTAAAGTTCTATGCCAAGTTCTTCACCAAGCTTGTCACATTTACAAAATGGAGTTCCGCCTTCTTCAAGAGTTACAATTTTAGCAGGATCTACAGGCATGAATTCTTTATATTTCCACATAGTAGATTTTCTGCATGAGAAAACATCCTTGGATACATCTGGTTCGCATGTAACTTCTAATATAGAACCACATTCTTTACATGTGTAAATTATTTCACCTAAATCGTATTCTGCGCCACAAGTTATACATTTTATCATAAGTAGCCTCCAAAGGGTTTATTACAACCATTCTAATCTGATTAAAGTAATAAAAACAACATATTACACAATCTATAATTGAGTATAAAATTTCTAATTCTTAAATATTCCCCCACAAATAAACAATAAAAAAATGCATAAGAAATTAGCATTTTTTTCAATTAGACTATTTTCTAAACTTAATTAAAATTTTCTCAAGCACATTCTGTTTTCCAATATTCACTTCCATTTTGTGAGTATCTCATCCCTACTAAAAATGGCCTTACTTATATAGAATAGGACTACATCGATAATGAAAAGGATTGCAGATATTACAAACAGATTGATAACACTAAGCGATATTGCATTTGTTACAAGCAAAACATATACTCCCATAAATGGTATAAATAAAATTAGTCCAAGCTGATTCGCGGTTCTCACATCATTGACCCTCGAAGATATGATAACGTTTATTTGAATACTTAAAATAGACGAAAGGGGGACTGCGAGGAGCAGTATAAATGCCATGTTCCAATTTGGAAAGAAAAGATAACCAATAGCATCATACGCGAATAGATCTACAAGTATCATAAAAATTATAGAACCTGCATATATTACACCCGTGCAAGGCAGGAACGAAGCTATAGTCTTTCCAAATAAAAGTTCACTATCAGTGGTGGGGGTTGCCAGGAGCGGCTCCAAACTCTGTTCAATCTTCTCACCCAAAATACTGTACGATGCAAGGGTACTCGGAAGGATATAAGCTAAGATAACATAAAAATATGAAAATGCGTTTAATAACACTATAATTTCTTCTGTAGAAGCAGAAGAACTTGCTACAGAGCCAATAACTAGAGGTAAACCAATTGACATTAAGAGAGGAAGGATTATTAATGAATATATGATACGTTTCTTCTTCCGGAATATACTGAAGTCCTTGGTTGCTATAACCCATGATTTCCAGAGTTTCATTTAGTCACCCCTCACAAATTTCAGGTAAGCATCTTCTAAAGTTGGACTGAGCCGAGTAACATATTGGACCTGACCACCAGCACCTACTATTGTATCTATAATAATCGGATTTTCTTTTTCAGGATTAACTACATCAATAATTAACTTATTATTCTCAGTTATGGTATTTCTTAGATCTAATCTAGTTAATGCTTTTAAAATTCTATCATTTACCTGTTCTAATTGAATTACAGTTTTATTTCCCCAAACTGATTCTTCTAATTCTTCAGGAGTGCCTATTACCCTCAACTTAGTGTTGAATATTCCAATTTTGTCACATGTCCGCTGCGCTTCATCAAGATTATGTGTGTTTATAAAAATAGTTTTCTTCTCTTTTTTAAGATCAAGTATGAAATCCCTGACTGTCTTTGATGATTCAGGATCTAAATTTGCCGTTGGCTCGTCCAGGAATAATATTTCAGGATCATGGATGAGGGCACGTGCTATGGCAAGTTTTTGTTTCATCCCTTTAGAAAATGTCCCAACTGATACATCTTTTTTATCCCAGAGCCCTAACATCTTAAGAAAACGCTTGATGTTTTCTTTTCTCTGGGCCTCTGCACATTCATATAATTTCCCATAAAAATCCAGGTTCTTATAAGCAGTTAAATCATCATACAGGCTCACATTTTCAGGAAGTAATCCTATGATCTTCCTGATCTTCAAAGAATCCTCCCCATCACTTATATCATAACCTGCTATCCTGGCATTTCCGCTGGTTTTTGATATAAGGCAGCTGAGCATTCTCATTGTAGTAGTTTTTCCTGCACCATTCGGCCCTAAAAAACCAAAAATCTCTCCTTGCTCAACATGGAAAGTGAGATTATCTACTGCAGTAACCGTTCCAAACTTTTTTGTAAGATTTTCCGCATCGATCAAAGCGCATCAGCTCAGCTTTATTTCTAAATGGATTTTTAACCATCAAAAAATAAAATATATGAATTTTCACACAATTTATATTATGTAACCAGTTTGAAGTCTTCTTTTGATATATTTTTCTATTTTAATCTTAATAATATCCAAATATGTCTTTTCAAATTTTTGGAGTGATAATTCAGCACTGATCCTAACTCCATACAAAAAAGAATTTAAAATTAAAATTAATTAGATATTTGCTTAAATCATACCTTTAACATAAGATGCCCATGCAATGGTGAAATTAGCTTCAATGATTGCCGCAATAAATATTAAAACTGCTGCAATTACAAATAGAACCAGAGATTCTTTAAATTCATCATAATTTACATTCAATATCTGCCCCATTTGATCTCCTACAGGCATATACTTTTTCATATGAGCCATATCACTTATAATGCGAATAACACAGCTTGCAAGCCTGAAACCAGCCGCACCAGCTATAATAATACCTGCAATTTCAAATACGCCGTGAGGGAGAGTATAAAGTATAAAATCTCCAATAACGAACTTAGATGCAGCATATCCAATAAAAAGGCCATTAAATACTAAATAAACCAGTGAAACTACACCGAATATAATTCCTCCAGCATAGATAAAAAATGCAATTTTAATGTTATTTAAAAATATAGAAAGCGTTGTAAGTTTTATCTGGCCGTTATTAACGCCCTCTTTAAGAGATTTCAAAGTACCTGACAAAAAATGGTCCATTGCTCCTGATAAAAAATAGCCTGCAAACATGGACGCGAAAAATATGAATGCTGACGCTATCAAAAACATTTCATTTCGTTTATACAAACCAGTGAAAAATCCATGATGTTTTTCTTCTTTTGAGAATCTTTTTCCTAACATTTGGGTTCCCTATCCAGTATTTTTTGAGCTTTTTCCTTTGCTTCTTCTCTTTTACGAGAGAATTCTTCAAAGAAATTTTTCATCATGCTTGCTGCGTTCTTTTTACACTCACCACACATAATACTACCGCTTTTGCATGATTCACGAAGCTCTTCAAGTTTTTTTTCGGACGGTTCCAGGTGATATACCAGTAATTCATAAATAGTACAGTCCTCTGGAACTCCACCTAACTTACGCTGTTCCTCTAAGCTTTCTCTTCCACCAGATTTAGCTGATTTAACCTTTTTTTCTACTTCTTTAGGTGAATCACTTAAAAATATGGCAGATTTAGGTTTACTGCTTGACATCTTATCTCCAGTAAGTCCTGTCATAAACCTGTGATAAGTCGAGGAAGGGGATACGAAGTTAAATTTACCTTTAAATCGTTCTGCGATATCTCTTGTAAGTCTTATATGAGGATCCTGATCTGGCCCTACAGGCACCACAGTTGGCTTTGGACCACCGCATTCTTCAGTTTGAGGAAGAAGAATATCTGCAACCTGAATCAAAGGAGCATACATGTGAGCAATATTGGTACTTCCTGAAAAACCATAAATAGCCCTCATTTCATTAAAATTAACCTTTTTTGACAAAATATATGCAAGATCTCCCAGATCACGATTTTCTGATTGAAGATATACATTAACATTTTCTTTTTCAAGATCCAGACCAAGAGCTATATAATTTGTGATATATTCAGAAACTGCAAGTTCTCTTGAGGTTTCAAAATCAATTCCTCTTGCAGAATAAGCTTCCATATCGGCTATAGGAATGTAAATATCAGCCCCTTGTTCTTGATACCATCTAAGCTGATCTACGATCATTTTATGGCCTATATGCATTTTTCCACTGGGCATCATCCCACTTACAACAGCAAAATCTTTTCCTTCTCGCATTGCTTTAAGTATCCTTCCATAATCCCTCTGTCCAAAAATTATGTTTCTCTGCATCAAAGAATGAGGATTGCCTATTTCTTCTTTTAAATTCCCAAATGGTTTAATTCCAAACTGTTTTGTAAGTTTTTCATAATCGATGACTGCTGAACTCCATGGATCTATCAATTGATCACCTAATTAAATTGAATATTAACATTTAATAGTTTATTTTCATTTTATAAATGAATAATAAATTTACATAGTCATATAATATTATAATTCATTTTATAAAAACATCACTGGAAATAATTATGGCGTCTATTCTACAATTCCAAGCACTCTAATTAAATTAAATATCATCCAGCTATACTTTCATTATTATGAATCGGTTTATATTCACTTTATAAAAACATCACTGGAAAATTAGTTTAGGTTTGTCCTTACAACTCCACGTATCTCCAAACGATATAATTTTATAACTATACACTTATCACAAATAAATAAAAGTTGTGGTTATTATTTTAAAAAAATATCACAAGAAAACTAGGGTCTTGTCCATTCCACATTATAATAAGTAATATCGTTTTCTTCATCAACTACAGCAAATAAGAGCTTTTTATTAACCCCATGGGCTACTCTTACATAACTTGAAAAATCAGATATCTTTATTTCATAATCTTCTGATGCTACTTTTACAAGAAAATCAGAGTGGCCATCTCCAGGAGATTTTCCCCGCTCATAAAGCCTAAACTCAGATCCGTATTTAAAACCGGTCTTTACAACATAGCCCCTATTTCGAAGATCCCTGAAAACAATATATTTTGAAAATAGATCTTCTCTGCGGATCAATTTAAACATTTCATCAAGCGGTACTTCTTTTGCACCCTTTAAAATACTTATTCTTTCTTTTTCAGCCAGGTAAAGTGCCTCAATTAGTGAAAGCTGCAATCCCTCTTCACTCATGTTTCCATAGTGACTTTTCTCGTAAAGCTTTGTTCCTTTTTTGTCTTTGATTATAACTACATTTTCGGATAGCTCCGCATCCATTTTTTCACCTGATAAGCCCATTAAGAAGTTTATTCAATAGTAGCATGTCTTCTCTTTAGATCAGTTTCTTTTTTACCGAGACGAGCCATAAACTCCGCTATAAGCCCATCAAGAAATAGATGAGTGCTGTCTTCAAAAAGAGTTCCCATAGGCGTTAGATCATCATACTGCCCCTTTAAAACATTTGAAGTATAATGTTTCCATGGTTCCTTAGTTTTACTGTCTATATTTATTATAATATCCAGACTTTTAGTTAATGTAGATTCCATATTTCCAGTTATCCCAATAACTTTAGCATTGGCTTCTTTTGCTGCTTTCCCTGCAAGTGTAACTGTTTTAGTTTCTCCAGAACCAGATATGGCGATTAAAGAATCCACATCCCTAATTGCAGGAGTTGTAACATCTCCAACCACGTAAACTGTAAATCCTAGGTGCATCAACCTCATTGCAAACATTTTTCCCACTAATTCGGATCTTCCAGTACCTACAATAAATACACTGTCTGAATTTACAATTGTATCTATCATCTTAGAAACTTGTTCTTCATCGATTCTTTCTATAACTTTAATTGCATGTGTTGTTATTTCTTTAGCTGTTTTTTTTACGTATTCCATCTTTATTCCCTGTTTAATTTAGTTAATACATTAATTAAATCCAAGTATTTTACCTGTCAACCTGCAACCATTTACTTGCTGGTTGATCAGGAATACCAAAGTTAAAAGCACAGTTATTTGTACCTACAACCTAAAGCCCTCAAAATTTTCAATTTTTTGATAATTAATTAAAAACACTGGACTTAAAGCCCAGTTATTCTTAAACCGGCTAATTTGATTTTATTTCTAATATTAAGATTTATAAGCAATGGAGTTATTTTTTCAACCATTCTTGCATTTTCAAGTGGACCGCAGTCTAAAGATCTTACATTTGGGATCTTTTCTGCAAGGGCCATGACTTCTTTCCTAGCTTCTTCATCATCACTCANNTTCTTCATCATCACTAGATACAAGACAATCACAGTCTACATCATCTTTAATGTTTAATAAACTTGCAGCGCTTATATTGTTAAAAGCAGAAACTACCCTTGCTTCTGTATTTTCAAGTAATTCAGCAGTTCTCTCAGCTGCAGAACCCTGCCATACATCCACATATCGTGTTGGTCTGCCGCCTAAACAGCCGTCCAATGGAACTGTTGCATCAATGACTATTTTATCACCAATGAATTCTTTTATACTTTTAAGGGTTATTATTTGAGCCTGTAAAGGTACGGTTAGTAGTATAATGTCTCCTTCTTTTGCTGCATCCACATTAGTTGAACCGCGAATATTTGAGACTTCTTCGCCTTCCAACATTTNNATATTTACAGCATTCTCTGCCTTTTTTGCCTCTCTTGAGCCAATTATAATATCCTCGCCTGCTTTCACGAACCTTAACGCTAAACCAAGTCCCTGATCTCCTGTTCCGCCTATTATTGCAATTTTCATAAAAAGATCTCCCTTTTGCCTAAATTTACACCTTAAAAAAGGATAATTGTTTTTATGTTTAACTTTATAAAAACCTTTTTCTAAATAGTACAATAATCAATTTTTAGATACAACTCCCTGAAAGAGATAATACTTTGATTTAACTTATTTAAAGACAGAAATTAATACAAACTGAGAATATAAAACGATCCTACTAAAGCTAAAGTTAAGTCAAGAAATAAATTAAACACATTTTAAAATTAAACTTTAGTTATAAACAAATCTAGATAAATAACTGCTTAACAGTTTTATAATCCCATACATTCAGATTTACTGTTTTTTATCTTTTGTAAAATCTGAAAGCAACATCCTGATTTCATTTTCTTCTTCAAGTGATTTATCCCGGTACTTATTAATACGCACCCATATGGCATTTCTTTGGATTGCAAAGCAATACCCTTTGTCTAACAATATCTTAGCAAATTCATTAGCCTCTTTTTGGTCTTTAAAATGTATGTACCGCGTGTACGTAATTGTTAATAATTCTTTTTCTATCTCCATAATATCTTATTATATTTGTAATATTCAATTATAATATTTTAAGAAAAATTCAACCATTACTNNAACCCCTGATACTATCTTTAACCTTATAATAGATTGCATTAAAGGAGGTCCACAACATGCGATTTAGCGTTATTAAATATGAAGAGGAAGAAACATCTTACTACAACCCCAAAGCCTTTTATAGGGATGAAAACATGATTATATTCCCTTTTGAAGAATTTGACAACTTCTATAATGAAATGGTACAGAATTTAAATGTTGTTAAAAATATTTTAAACGAGGCTCTAAGTTCCGACTCACCCCACCCTCCAATAAGAGATTTAGAACGAGTAGAAGATTGGATCAACCTCATATCAGAAGATGTGGACCTCTTACTTAAATTTAAAATGCAAAGTACACTTGAATCCTTCAGGAGCAGGAATTCAGCCAAAACTAAACTTTCATTTACCCTCGAAAACAGAGATTTCGAGTGCCACAAAACTACATTTTGTACGGCCCCCCAAATAGAAAGTACCCTTCCAACATGCCCTAAAGAAGAGATTCAGTGTCTAATGGGATTATAGGACGAGATTGGACTTGCAACTGATTAAAATATTGCAAGTTCATGATCCAAATCCATTTAATTTTAAAAATTAAAAAGAGAATTTGATTAATCTACTAATTTTTTAAAATAATCAAGGCTTTTTAAAATTTCATCACGATTTATATATTATCAAATCATCAAATACAGCGTTATATACTACAATCTGTTTGAAATCTCACATTTAAAGTCTATTTTCCCACATTTAACAATCAAATATTTAAGCTATTTATATAATTAAGACTTTCCAGAATTTCATCTTTGTTTGTAACCTCTACAACAAGTACACCATCAAAGTTCTTCTTTTTCAAACCTTCAAAGAGTGATTTAAAATCAATATCTTTGCTGCCCACTGCATTATGGTTATCAAATGATCCATCATTGTCACTCAGGTGGAAGTGCCCAATATTATTATATTTTAAAATCTCATCAATGGATACATCAGTATTATATGCATGCCCAACATCAATAGTCATGAGTGCACCAATCTCCTGAACTAACTCATTAAGTTCTCCAAGGTTTTTGCAAGTCATTCCTTCCATATCGGGCATATTTTCAACACACAGCTTTATTCCACGTTCTTCAGCAAATTTTGAACATTCTTTAAGTGAAATTAAACTGCTTTCTTTGATTTTTTCTGGAAACTTTCGTGCTAAAAATGCCATATGGCCAGGGTGCACGACAACTACTTCCGAATCTATTTTAGAAGCTAAATCAATCGAATTTTTTACCTCTTCAACTGAAGCCTTTCGTATAGACTCATTTAAAGAAGCAATGTTGATATCAGAAAGAGGAGCATGTATACTTGTTTTTATATTATAAGAATTCACAAGATCAGGATCTATCTTGTTATAAGGATATTCCATCATTAATTCACAATATTTGACATTTATACTTGCCAAATAGTCCAGTATCTCTCTAAGGGACATGGGAAACAGCGCAAGTGTTGATACTCCGATTTTCATGATTATCACCAAAAATAAGTTTGGAATTAAATATTATTTAATTCCATGCTCTCAGAATTCAAAGTTCTATTCGTTTCTAATCCTAGCTTCTATACGAATATTTCTTTTAAGTGCATCCATTATGATACCAGCAAGTTCTATATCCTTTTTAATTTTAATGGTGCCTTTTTTACCAACTGTTGCCGTAAATAAGTATTCATCCTTCACCAAAATATCAAAAGGAGTGCCTATATTATCTTTACCAAAGTTCAGGACCACATAATTTCCAGAAAGCTGGACATCGACACTAAAAGTTTCTTCATTTCCACTTGATCTAAATGGTTCAACACCTATGCTTATTCCTATTCTCCTTTCAACTTCGTCAATTGTCTTTCCTTTTTTACCTATAAGCTTGGGAATATATTCTTCATCCATCCAGACAGTAGCACGTTTATCAGACTTCATATCAACTTCAACACGAGCTCCAGGAACTGTTTTCTTAATTTCTTTTATTATTTCACGTTCTGCAATCTTTTGAACTGGAGTTTTCTCATAGGTAGTTACCCCAACTTCCATAACGATTGTTTGCTCACCATAGGTGTATATCTCATGTGTAAGGTCACCAGTGTCAAAATTGCGGATTTCTATAACTGGCCTTGAAAGATCTGCTTCCAGCATTCCAGATGGGACCTTTACAGTAAGTGCGACATCATAAACTGCTTCCACATTTCCATTATTTATGAAAATGGTTGTGTCTACAATTGATGGAATTATTCCAAGCTCTACCCTTCCAAGTATCCTTTGAATGGCATCTATAGGTCTTGTAGCATGTACAACACCAATCATACCTACCCCTGCAAGCCTCATGTCTGCAAATATCCTGAAATCTCTGGTTTTCCTTAATTCATCATATATTGTATAATCAGGACGTACAAGGAGCAGTATATCTGCTGTTTTCTCCATGCTCCGCTCTAAAGGTGCGTATTGAGTTATTTCCGCGCTGACCTGCAGATCACGTGGGGATTCCATAGTTTTGACAATCGAGTTGAGGTTTTTACTGTAAAATTCTGCAATTGCCTGGGCAAAAGTAGTTTTACCTGCACCAGGTGGACCTGCAATTAATATTCCTTTAGCTCTTTCCCTTAATCTCCCAATAAGTTTATCTGGAAGTCTGTAATCCTTTAGAGACACTTTTGCAACTGGTCTTACTACAGTTATCTCAAATCCATCAGAAAAAGGAGGCCTTGCAATTGATATTCTATATTCTCTAAACTGAACGACAGTTGCACCTTCTCTTTCTATCTCAATAAAACTTTTGAAGTCACTTTTTGTCCTTTCCATAATNNCTAGAACCTATTTTAACAAGTTTTATGTTTCCAGGTGTCCCCTTTTTCGCCATTGGGACTACATCTTCTTTTAAGTGGACTGACATAGTTTCTTCATCAAAGAACTTGGCTATTTCAAGTTCTGTGTATCCAATCATTTCCTGTTTCAGATAAATAACTTCAAGTCCCTGGGCTTTTGCAACTTCCATTTGAACTCTATCACTGGTGATCAGTGTAGATTCCGTTTTTTGAGCTGTATCTCTTATCATAGCATCTATTTCTCCACCCTTTGCCAGAGATATTTGCTCAAGAGTCGGTCTTTTACCAATGTAAATTAAATCTATAATTCCTTCATTGTAAAGGTCCTGGAGATTCTTTAACTCCTCTAAACCGTTGAATCCAGTTTCTCTTCCCCTATTTGCCTGGTTTTCCAATTCAGATACAACTGCTTCAGGAATTACTACTTCACATCCCTTAAATTCGTCTTCCTGTACAATTTTAGTAATTCGTCCATCCACAATAACGCTAGTATCTGGAACTATTTTCATTTTATTTTCTCTCCATAACTTTTTAAACTAAAACATTCAATTTTAACTTTTATCATAAACTTCATCTGGATTAAATACTTTATTTCCTACAATTTCCAGTTTATCATTCACTACTTTCCTGAAAAAGCATGATTCATACCCTTCATGGCAAGCCCCACCTTTTTGGCTAACTTTGATAAGGACCGCATCTTCATCACAATCAACACGTATTTCTTCAACATGCTGGAAATTGCCTGAGCTTTCTCCTTTTAGCCAGAGTTTCTGGCGCGAAGTGCTCCAGTAGTGTGCTTTTTTTGTTTCTATTGTCTTTTGAAGGGCTTCTTCGTTCATATAAGCCACCATAAGGACTTCAGAAGTTTTATAATCCTGGGCTATTGCTATGACTAAGTCCTGATCGCCCACTTTGTGTCTGAAATTAAAATTGCATTCTTCAGTTTTCATTTAATCTATCCCCAATTCATCGTGTAATTTCATGGCCAGGTTATCAAGACCAATTAACTCCTGATTTCCAGATTCCATATTTTTTAATGTAACTTTTCCATCTTCAATATCTCTTGCACCAACCAGGACTGCATATTTAACTCCTAAATGGTCTGCATAAGATAACAATTTTTTGACTTTTTTCCTTGCAAGGTCAACATCCGCTGAAATTCCGTCTCTCCTTAAGTCTTGAACGATTTTAAATGAGTCTTTCCTCATATTGCTTGACAATGGTGCAACGAATACATCTACATGTCCTTCCACCGGAATCTCTGCATTCTGTTTTTTAAGAGCTTCCATAACCCTATCAAATCCAAATGCAAATCCTGTAGATTCTACTGGCTCACCACCAAATATCTCTATTAAATTATAGGTTCCCCCACCACTTATTTGTTTTTGTGCACCTAGACCATGAACATAAATCTCAAATACCATTCCAGAATAATAGTCCAGTCCACGGGCTATTCCAAGATTGACGATGTAATTGGTGAATCCAAACGTTTCAAGGTGATTTAGTAAATCTTCCAGATCGTCCAGAGCTTTAAAAGCACCTTCACATTTTTTTATAATGCTTCGTACTTCGCCTATCACTTCATTGTGTCCTTTTATCTCAATTAGCTTCAAAAGGATTTCTTTAAGAGACCCTGAAATATCCATATTATTTAATAAATTTTCAAGTTCTTCAACATCTCCTTTATCAACTAAACCCATTATCTGTCCCTGTTCATCTGCAGGAATTTTTGCATCATTTAAAAGGCTTCTGATAATTCCCAAATTTCCTATATGGAATTCATAATCAGTTAAACCAATTTCATTAAGACAGTGAGCAGCCATTGCTATAACTTCAGCTTCTGCTTCTGGAGATTTGCCCCCAATAAGCTCGCATCCAAACTGCCAGAACTGCCTGAACCTGCCTGCCTGCGGGCGTTCATATCTAAAACAGCTGCCAAAGTAGTACATTTTAATGGGTTTTGGACTCCTTTGGAGTTCATTAAGGTAAAGTCTAGATACCGGAGCTGTTAATTCAGGTCTAAGAGCCAAATCTCTTTCGCCTTTATCTTTAAAGTGGTATATCTCTTCCTTAATCGCCTCTCCTGATTTCATGGTAAAAAGAGTTAAATCTTCAAATATTGGTGTTTTAATTTCACCGTAACCATAATTTTCAAATACTCGTCTGAATGTATTTTCAACGTATTTTCTCTGTTTCATTTCATCTGAAAGAAAATCACGTGTTCCTCTAGGTCTTGATATTTCCATTATAATCCTCCAAATCAAAATAAATATATTTTATATTGTTAAATCTAAAAAAATGATATTTTTTGACACTCTTTAATTATCTATAAAAGTCATTTAAAATAATTTTGCAAATTTACAATTAATTTAAAAAAGTTAAAATTATATAAACTTTTTAATCCATTTAAAGAGTTATTCATAGTACTTTAAATATTCTCTCATCATTTTAGGAAACGATTTTGCGCTTAAAAATCTCAGCCCAAGCCTTTCAGCCCAAACTTTAATACCTTCATCAGCTGCTACAACTCCTGCCCCTAACTCTTTAGCAAGGAGTAAACAATCAAGATCAGGAGCACTGTCAAGAGTACCTTTTCTTAATGCAGCTCGATATTTTTTTCTAAAGTCTTTTATAGCATTTCCAAGGACTTCAAATTCAATGTCTGATTTTTCCTGTCCTCGTCCTAATCTAACCATGGATTCTACAGCAGTTTCCCATATAGCGTTTTCTGATATTTTCATACCTTTGTTCATTCTTTCCCTCATGTCATGAACATACTCATAGAATATTTCAGAAGGTATTTTAGTATCATATCTATTTGGGCTCTTTTTTACAATCCATGTCTCCGTTTTTACCAGTATATCTTCAGGGCATTCATACCTAGTCATATAATTTATAAACTCTTTATAAGTAATGGGAGGCATATGGCAGCTCATATTAAGTTTTATTCGTGATTTAGCAATTAAATCTATCAAAATATCCACAGTAGTTGCCAGNNCTAAGCTGTGTATCTGTAAATGCAGTTGTATCCAACACAAACCTCTGTTTTGCAGGCATTATACTCCCTCAACATCTGAAATACCATATATTTTCAAATCATGTTTTATTCAAACCCAATAACTATCCGATTAACTATCTTTGAGTTACTGTATCCAAATCATAGGCTTTAANNAGACTATGAGTGATTAATCAGAAACATTTCATACTTTCCAGATTAAATTTCTTTTTTACAATATGATCTAATCTCAATTACATTAATTTTTATTTAATCAATGATATAAAATATTCTAAGAACTAATGTAATGATGATAGAAATGATAACCGGTAAAACAAATGTCGTAGGAGTAATAGGCGATCCTGTGGAGCACAGCTTATCTCCACCAATGCATAATGCTGCTTTTAAGCATTTAAAGATGGATTATGTTTATGTACCTTATCACGTGAAAAAAGGTATGCTCAGTGATGCGATAGCAGGTGCAAAATCACTGAATATAAAAGGGCTGAACGTTACAATTCCACACAAACCAGATGTAATAAAACATCTTGATGCGCTTGATAAATCTGCAGAGCTCATTGGAGCAGTTAACACGATTAAATTCGATGAATACTGCGCAAAAGGATACAATACAGACGGTATAGGTGCTGTAAAAGCCATTGAAGAAGTAAGCAGCGTAAAAAATAAAAAAGTTATTATATTGGGGGCTGGTGG
>DADN01000021.1:2221-2934 GCA_002509665.1 Methanobacterium sp. UBA8 | reverse complement strand
TTTAAGGACATGGATCCTGATTCCTGGAAGAAAATGCCCAAATAAAACTCATCATTTTTTTTTATTTGGAAAAATTGTTAGGATCTATCCTCATTTTTTACTCTTTTGCTAGTTGATGGGACATATCTTTTAGACCAAGTTTCATTAGTGTTATCAAAGACTTATTTTTGGTATTAAATGCACTTAAAGTATCTTGGGAAAAGGGTAGAACGTACATAATTTCAGAATCATCTATCATTAAAACCATCATATTTCTATATTCAAACATGGAAAGAGCTTCTTTATATTCGGTAAATTCTTCTGGATTTGTTATCTTGGATGAATACATGTTGACTGCATTTTCTTCGCTGATAATTTGGAAATTACCTTCATAATTCATGAAGAATTTTTTTATCTCTTGTTCGGTATTTTCTCCCTCAGAAAAAATAGTAATGTCAAATNNAGAAGATGATATCATGAATACACTTTTAGTTGCGTTATTAAGCATATCCTTAATTTTATAGTCTATACTTTTTTCACCATACACCTGAAATAATGCTTCTGAAGATTTTTCCACAAATTTTTCTTTATCCAAGGTGGAAAAAAGTTTTTTAGCTTCTTTTTCTGCGTCTAAATGTGTTTTTAATAACATTTCAAGCCCAATCTCTGGTGGAATTGCCTGATATGCCATGGGCCTCGCATTAATGAGTACTACCAGTCCTTTTTCTTCCAGA
>DADN01000021.1:0-2216 GCA_002509665.1 Methanobacterium sp. UBA8 | reverse complement strand
TATATTTTAGCCTCAGATTCAAGGAGGCCAAGTTCCATTAAGGATTTAGTAAGTTTTACTGGAATTTTATCCATAATAATCTCCTGGTTACCATTAGATGAACAATCTGTTCTGGTTAAATATAATTTTATTCATCTATTTAAAATGTTGTAATGTAATTTACAACTAAAACCAAAAAGTATATTAAATAAGATATTATAGTTAAGTTGTAATGTATTTTACAACTATTATATAATTGCTTAAATTAAGTTTTTAGCCAATTATGTATTTAATGAGATGGACAAAATGGGCGAATACACATTAAAAGAAACAAAAAATAAAAAAAGCATCGGAGAATCACCATTCTATGTCATGATCGTGCTAGCATTAGGAGTTTTCATGACTGGGATTGATGCATATATCTTCATTCCCGCACTGCCAACATTAACAAAAGATTTAAACACATCTTATGCAATGGTATCCTGGACATTGACCGTACTTATGTTATTTATGACTGCAGTAATGCCTCTTGCAGGAAAATTATCGGATGTATTTGGTAGGAAAAAATTATACATTATTGGCGTAACCACATTCATTATTGGGTCATTTACAGCCAGTTTCTCATGGAATATTTACGCATTAATCGCTTCCATGGCTATACAAGGTCTTGGTGCAGGTATAGTTCTGCCCTCTGCATTATCCACCATGAATGATGCCGCTCATGAAGACCAAAGGGGAAAGACTATGGGCGTGTTAATGGCAATGTCATCACTTGCCATGATCATTGGGCCAAATATAGGAGGTTTCTTAATTCAGAATTTTGGTTGGAGAACTATCTTCTATGTTAATATTCCAATAGGAATTCTAGCAGCCATAATGGCATTAAAATTCAAAGAAAGCCATGGAGAAACAAATCCCCATATTGATTACCTGGGCTCACTATTACTTATAGGAACAATTGCTACCATGCTATTGGCTTTAGTAAGAGTTCAAATACTACCATTCACAGATATAACTGTGTTTCCACTAGCCATAGTCTCTATTGTGCTATTCGTATCCTTAATTTCATACGAAAAGCGTGTGTCAGAACCAATATTGGATATTCCTTTACTTAAAAGAGGTAAAATCCTTTCACTTAACATAGCGATTTTATTAACCGGTCTTGCTACATTCACCGCATTTACTTATGTGCCAACATTTGCCCAGATGGCTTTGAATATGGATGTACAGAATAGTGGCCTGGTTTTGACGCCTCTTTCAATAACAGTACTTATCACCAGTATATTGGGTGGTGTGCTTTTAGATAAGTTTGGTGCTAAACGTATGCTATTAGTAGGATCCCCTATTTTGAGTGCCGGACTTTTAGGACTGGCTTACTATGCTACAGATTCAATTACCCTTTCAGTTTCCCTGGTATTGATAGGAATAGGAATGGGTTTTACTACCAGCGCATTTCAGGTTCTTATGATGTCTTTCATACCCCGAGATGAAGAAGGAACTGGTGTAGGTGTATTAAATACATTNNAGGAATTGGAGGTACTATAGGACCATTAACAGGTTCTTTCTTCTTGGGAGCTGCCTTAAGTGGAACAATGACATTCATCCATGCCTTTAATAATTTATTCCTGTTTGGAACAGTAGTTTCAATCATTGCTATAATACTACTGATTATGGTAGTATTAATGGATAGAACTGATGAACCTATAGGTAATGGCTCTGAATCATAGCTGGAAAATAAATTTGAGCTCTTAAAAGTACTTTTTACTTTTTTTACTTTTTTTAACTGCATTTTTAAAACTCAAATGTTTATATCAAGGAAAAAGACAAAGTCCAAAAATTTTAATTGCAGGATACAAATTTAAAAACAACTTCCCTCAGTTAAGTTTCTCTTGATAGTTTGGGGAATACAAAGACAGAGTAGTACCCTGTGATACCTGGTGGGAATGAAGAAGTTTAAAGAGTTTTTGAATAAATAAACTTGATTTGTAGATATATGGTCTTTTTAGAAGTTTACGCTAATCTTGTCCAATTACTTGACTTACCTAATAGTAATTACCATCTGGTTAGAAAAATTACTTTAAGTATTCTAATACTTTTTTTAATATGGTTTGTTTATCAATGATCATAATCATTGATTAATAACTCATTATATTTGGAATAACTTTCCAAGATAGGTCCAAATACGTTAAACAAAGATTATGAATGTATTTTTACCGAGGAGTAATTATCATGTTATA
>DADN01000244.1:6431-14354 GCA_002509665.1 Methanobacterium sp. UBA8 | reverse complement strand
AACTCATTAAATTCATAGTTAAACTTTCAAACTGACAAAATTTATAATTAATATTACTGCGCAAATAAATATTAACAAATAATTAATTTATTATGTGGATTTAAAGGTGATCATGTGGACGCTTTACAGTTTTACGCTATTGCATTTATTGTTATTTGGACCGTAGCCATTTTATTCAAGGATAAACTAAAAATTGAGATAAGTGGCCCTATTTTAATGAGAAGAACTACTCGACTAAGGGATTTTATTGATTCTATTGCTCAAAAGAGCCCTAGATTCTGGCGATGGAGCATGAATATTGGAGTGCCCATATGCGTGTTTTTTATGATTTTAAATCTTCCACTGCTTTTATACTCTCTGTGGATGATGATACAAACTATATTATCGGCTCATGCATCGGTCACACCCGCTGCTGTGGGTATCGCAATTCCAGGGGTTAGCATTAAAGGATCAGCCTTTAATGTCCCGTTAGTATACGGATTAATTGGACTTGTGACCGTCATAGTCTTTCATGAATTTGCACATGGAATTCTAGCAAGAATCGCTGGAATCAAAATCAAATCAATAGGACTGCTCATGCTTGCGGTTATACCTGGTGCATTTGTTGAACCTGATGAGGAAGATATAGAAAAGTCTAAGAGAATTTCCAAATTAAGGATANNCGAACCTGATGAGGAAGGAATTAAAAAAGCATCAAGAATTACAAAACTCAGGATCTATGCCGCAGGATCTATGGCTAATATTGTTATAGCAGCCATTGCTTTTCTAATATTTATTTTAATATCATTTTCATTTATTGGTACATCTTTCCATTACCAAGGCGCAGAAATTCAAACTGTAATGCCTAATACTCCTACTGACGGAGTTTTACAAGTGGGGATGGTTATAACTGATATTAATGGCCATAAAATAACAGATCCCGCCGCTTTTAATAGTACCATGAG
This sequence comes from Methanobacterium sp. UBA8, assembly GCA_002509665.1. GTDB lineage: Archaea > Methanobacteriota > Methanobacteria > Methanobacteriales > Methanobacteriaceae > Methanobacterium_D. The sequence goes on along the minus strand of DADN01000244.1, from coordinate 13,410 downwards.
TAAATTTAAACCCGGAGATATAATAACAGTCACGACCAATCAAGGAACATTCAAAATTAAAACGACTACAAATCCAACTAATTCATCACATGCTTATCTTGGTGTAAGTGCATCTGGTTATCGGGTTCTTAATCAAGATGTTACCGATAAATATGGCACTATACTACCTGGAATATTGTATGATTTATACTGGTTGTTCTACTGGATATTCTTCTTGAACATTGGAATCGGGACCTTCAATTTACTCCCTGCAAAGCCACTTGACGGCGGATTAATGTTAGAAGAGATCTTGAGCTCTAAAATGTCAAGTGATCTAGCAAACAGAATTACAAATTCAATTTCAGTATTTTCATGGGTGATTGTTGTAGTCTTAATAGGAGCAACAATTATACCTGCAATAATGCTATAAAAACTATTTTATTTCCTTTTTTTCTTTTTCTGACCTATCCCCTCTTCAAACGCTTCCTTATGAAAATTAGCTGCCATTTCCTTTTTGCATTCATCATCAGCGAATAATCTCATTTTTGGCGCCCTACAAGGATAGTGCTGCAATCTAAGACCTGCTTTAATAGGTAAATCTTCTAAATCCTGCCCAACCATTTCTTCAGCTACAAAATATGTTGAACCACAGGGAGAAGACCTTAAAACTTCTATATCCACAATTTTATCTCCCTGGCAGTTTATCCTAACAATAGGCCTTCCAAATTTAGATACAAACTCATCAAATGCAGGGTTCCCATTTTCCTGAAGATCGCACATATTTTCAGGGCATGTAACATTTCCCAATCTTTCAAGCTGGTTTTTAAACCCTTCCCCTCTCCAGGCAGCCACTATTACCCATTTTACTTTATCATGGATCATTTCAACAAGGTCAAGAGTAAGATCCGGATGAAGAACATAAGTTATCAGTATATCTGCACTTTCAAGCCGTTTTAATGCATCTTCAGGGATCTCAATTTCATCTGCAAACATAGATACCGGCTTTTCAAGCTCAACAAAATCTGCATCAAATTCCTTACTTATATACTCATATGCACGTTCTCCATATGGACCATCTGTAGCTATTACAACTTTTAACATCTTTTTCATCTCCTAAAAGAGTCCGCATAAATCAGGTTATTTTACTAAATCTTCAATTAAACTAATAATTTCCGGATTAACAAGTTTGTAATGTATCCATACACCTTCTTTACGTCCTTTTATAAATCCTGCATTCTTAAGAACATTTAAATGATGTGAAATAGTTGATTGAGGCTTTTCAAGGGCCATAATTATCTCACATGCACATAATTCCCCGTCCTGCAAGAGATATAATATTTTAAGTCGAGTAGGATCTGAAACTGCCTTGAATCTATCTGACCTATCCTCAAAACTTTCATCAGAAGGAATTTTAGATAAAATTTCCTTTAAATTCGCTATCTGTTCACTACAGGGTTCACCTTTACTATTTATCTCACAGGTTTTCATGATTTACCCCTATTTTAACGCTTTAATTTGAACACTGGTAATTTTTCCAACTAACCGTTCATCCATGCTTGGTTCTGTAAAAAAATGCTGTTGGACAATTTGAATATCTTTAAATCCTGCTTCTTTTATTATATCTAAATAAGATTGCTTTTCCATAGCTCCAGCAATGCAGCTGGACCATGCATCAAAACTGCGTTTAAGCTCTTCAGGCATATTTCCTTCTGTCACCAGATCAGATACTAAAATACGTCCACCTGGCTTTAAAACCCTGAAAGCTTCTTTATATGCTACTAATTTATCGGGTGTTAGGTTAATTACACAATTACTTATAATAACATCTACAGAACCGTCATCAATGGGTAAATTTTCTATTTCGCCCAGTTTAAATTCAACATTTTCATATTTGCCCTCTTCAGCATTTTTAACGGCAGTTTCTACCATTTCTTCAGTCATATCTACTCCAATGACTTTACCCTCTTCGCCAACCTTATTTGCTGCGAGAAAAACATCTATTCCCCCACCAGATCCAAGATCTAATACTGTTTCCCCTTCTTTAAGCTCTGCAAGTGCAGTAGGATTGCCGCATCCGAGTCCAAAAACAGCTTCTTCAGGTATACTTTTAATATCTTCTAAAGTATAACCTGCAGCTTTAGCCTTTTCAATTGTTAAATCAACCCCAGAGCAGCAAGAACAAGAAGATTCTTCTTTTGTTGCTATTTTTGAGTATCTGCCCTTTACAAATTCCTTAATTTCTTTTTCGTCCATTATATGCACCATTTTCAATTAAGTTTAATTCTATATATCCAAATATATGGATATACTAAATATAAAATTACCGATTTTTCATATAAAAATCAACAAAAATTCAAGCTTATATACTTTGAACTTACAAAATTCATAGTGTCTAATTCCATACAGGTGAAAAAATAAATGAAAATAGCAATAGTAGGTGCTGGAGCCGGCGGGCTTTCAACAGCCTCTAACATAAGAAAATACAATAAAGATGCGGAAATAACTGTAATTACCATGGGGAAACATATTGCTTATTCCCCTTGTGCTATCCCCTATGTTTTAGGTGGGGAAGTAAAGAATTTTAAGGACATCATTATGCATGAAGCAGAAGATTACCTTGAAAAGGACATAAAGATCATAACTCAAGCAGAAGTTTTTGATATAACAAGCAGTGAAAATAAAATAAAATACCGCTTTATAAATGAAAAAACAGAAGAATATGAATTATCCTATGACTATCTCGTTATAGCAACTGGGGCAAGTTCATTCATCCCTCCAATTGAAGGTACTAATTTAAAAGGTGTTTTCAAGCTTAGAACCATTGAAGATGGCCTTAAAATTAATGAATGGGCTGAAAAAAGTCAGAACGCAGTGATTGTAGGAGCAAGTCTAATAGGTGTAGAAGTATCATATGCACTCAAGCAAAAGGGCCTTAATGTTACAATGACTGAAATGCTGCCCCAAATCATTCCAAGGTCACTAGATCCAGATATGGCAACAATAGTTCAGGATTATCTTGAGAAACAGGGTATAAACGTGATTTTAGGACAGGGAATTGATAAAATCACAGGCGATGAACATGTAGAAGGGACAGTCTTTGAAGATAATGTTATAAATGCGGATCTGGTTATAATGGCTACCGGGGTCAGGCCTCAAACAAAAGTGGCTGAAATAGCAGGATGCAAGCTTGGAAAATGGGCAATAGTAGTCAATGAAAAAATGCAAACATCTATACCCAATATATATGCCGTTGGTGATTGTGTAGAAGTATTAGATGCAATAACTGGAGAAAGTACTCAATCCATGTTAGGAACAACTGCTGTAAGGCAGGGAAAAATCGCTGCCAAAAATATTGCAGGAATACATGCAGAATTTAAACCAGTGCTAAATTCCAATGTTTCAAAAGTAGGAAACCTTGAATTCGGTGCTGTAGGCCTAACAGTCACATCAGCACGACAAAGTGGAATAGATGCAACATACGGTAAAATCAGAGCTCTTACTAAAGCTCGTTATTATCCTGGGGCAAAACGGATTGACGTTAAAATTATAAACAACCTTAAAGGACGGATTATTGGATGTCAGCTGATTGGGGCAGAAAGGGTAGCAGAAAGAGTAGATATAATGTCACTTGCTATAACAAAGGGCGTTACCTGCTCTGAACTTGCAACTATCGAATTTTCATATGCCCCTCCAGTTTCAATGGTTACAGATCCAATTATTCTGGCGGCAGAAGACGCTTGCAGTAAATTAAAAACAATTAATAAGGAAGAACAAGATTAGTTCTCCTAAAACTTTTTTTATTTAAATTTTTATTCAAAATAGAATAAAGTTAGACTATTCGCTTTTAGGCTCATTTTTAAAAGGAACCGCGAACTTTTTCTCAATTTCCTGCCTGTAAAGCGTGTTCATGGAACAGAAAGGTATAATTCTTCCATCTGGAACTGCATAATGGATTACACATCTTTTAACTCTATCCTGATCAAAATTCCATGGATCCATGAAGTGCATGCATGCAATAAGCAGTGACTTTTTATGGAAATCTCCAAGTGCAGAATATGACCTTTCCTTAAACACTGAAGTCAATATTTTCTTTATATCAATTGATTCTGGTGCTTTTGATGTGTCTATTGTTTTTGGAAGTCCAACTGTTGCCCTTGCTATAGTTTTAGCTTTGCCTGTTAGCCCTCCTTTTTCAATATCTTCAGCACTTTTTGTTAGAAGTGAAAATAATTTGTCTACGTCTATAAACTGTGTAACTGGAATAATTTCATCGCCGTCAATGAAAATATAAGTGGCAGCACCACAGTGAGGGTGGCATGTGAATGTAACCTGATCTTTACCTTCTATAGCCGTGACAAACTCAGAAATTGGGACAACAGAGGATGCAGGGTAAAAATCTTCTATTTTAATTTTAGATTCGGTCTGCTCTTCAACTAATTTCTCAAAATCAGGGATTGTTACACGCTGCTCTTCTACTTCATCTGCCGGCGTTCTACCTGCAAATGAAACGGGCTGGAAGTTTATTCCCCTTATAATATCAAGATTATCAACTGCAAATCTTATTATATCTCCTATTTGCTGGTCATTTATCCCTTTTAAAAGTGTTGGAACTAAAACAATTCCCAAATCTACTTTTCTACAGTTTTCGATTGCTTCTAATTTAGTTGCAAGCAAATCTCTGTTTCTTATTTTGAGGTATGGCTCCTCTGTAATTCCATCGAATTGCAGGTAGACTGTGTTTAATCCAGCTTCTTTAAGCTCTTTTGCAAGGTTTGAATTTTTTGCAAGTTTTATACCATTTGTAGCTATCTGCGTATGTGTAAAACCTTCTTCCTTAGCAAGTTTAATTAGATCAACTATGTCTTTCCTGACAGTTGGCTCCCCACCAGCATATTGTATTGCAGGAGCTGAAACAGGCTGATTATTTCTTAAATTCTGGAGCATGCCCCTTATTTCTTCATAAGTCGGCTCATAGAGGCTTTTTGAAACTGCTGCATTTGCAAAACATACGGGACATCTCATATTACACCTGTTTGTAACATCGATAAGCCCAAGAATAGTGTGGCTTTCATGTTCCTGGCATAATCCACAGTTTGAAGGACATTCACCCTTTAAAGCAGTTTGAGGATTTTCAATTCCTTCACCCTTATGATCATACTCTGCCGCATTTTCATAAAGTTCATCACTGCTCCAGTATGTATTTTCAAATTTCCCATGATCTGCACATTTTTTTATTATCTTAACCCTGTCTTTATCCTCATAAACTTCAGCATCAATAATTTGAAGACATTCAGGACATAAACTCTTAGTCTTTTTTATAATCATTATTATACCTCCAAAGCCCACTGGCTATTAATAAAAATTAAAATTAAATATTATAACACATTGTATCCTCTTGAAGCGTGTTACATCCCCTTTTTGCATTTCACCTCTTACCGTATACAACTTCTGCATCATGTTCAATAACATATTTTACTATTGCCAAATCCATATTTCAAAAAATCTGCAAGATTAGCGGCATTTTCATGCATTTTCTCCATTTTATAGTCTTCTTCTTCATCAAATATTTCATTAAAATGGAATACCATATAATTCACCATCTTTACTATGAAATCCTCAGAGAATCTATTATTAAAATCTCCATCTTTAATAGATTTTTTGATTTTTTCCTCAAGCCATGCTTCCTTATTTTTTTCAATGATACTCTTCGCATATTCATAAATTTCAGTTCCACTTTCTTTCCGAAACATTATACCGAGTTTAAAATATTTTGGAAACGCAAGCGCAAATTCATAAGCTATCTGGGTCTGCAGCTTAAATCTTTCAAAGATGTCTTTCCCTTTAAAATCACCTATACGTTCTTTCGTACGGTTATTTATGAACTTACATTCAGTCTTATGGGCTGATTTCAGCAAAAACACGTAAAGCTCCTGCTTATCTTGAAAGTGGTAATAAAAGGCACCCTTGCTGATACCTGCATTTTTAAGGATAACATTTAAGGAAGCATTTTCATAATTTTTTGCTGTAAATTCATCTAAAGCTGCCTCAATAAGTTCATTTTTCCGTTTAAATGACCTTTGTTCCATTTAATTTATCCTCCATCAGGTAATCTATAAATGAAAGCAATATATCCTTTAAATCTTTAATACATACACTCCCAATATACTAGTTTTAAGTGTATCGTAAATGTAATATATAAACCTGATGGTCTAGACCGCATAGTCTACATTATTATAAGTGTTTAAAATAAGAATATTTTAATTTTAAGTAATCTCTTTAAATTTTATAAAAATTTAAATACTGTCCTCTCCTCAAACTTTTGAAACCTTTTTCAGATGTATTTTATGACCATATCCTTTCTGTTCTTTACTGATCCTGTACCTGTAACCTGTAGCCTCTTCAAGTGCCATTGCGGAAGTATTGGTATATGGGCATGTTGTTATTAAGACTCCCTGTTTTTCAAGCTGCTTGCACAATCCAAAGAAACGGCAGTTTTTTATTTCAAGTTCTGCTTCTCCATCTTTAACACCGTATTCCATATCTCTTGCAAATTTATGTTTAATGAAGTATTTTTTTACAGATTCAAGAGCAGATTCACCATCTGTAAACTCAACACCATCTTTTTTTAACTCATTGATAAATGCACGGCCTATTTCCCGGGTTACAGAATATGAACCTCTTCCAGATATAGTCCAGAGACCATGTGTTAGAGCCAATATCATCAAGGCCATTGGACCTTCTCCTTCTGAACCTATCCTTTCATCTTCAAGGGGGAAGAATTGATCCTTTTCTATACCGCATATTGGGCAAACCCAGTCTGAAGGAAGATCGTTTAAATCAGTCCCTGCTTCAATTCCATTTTCAGGATCGCCGACATCTGAATCATAAATATAACTGCATATATCACATTTAAACTTCATCTTATCATCCCATCATAAATTTTCTAGTTATGGGTTCAGAAAATCAGGGATTTTCTTCAACCAATTAACATTTTTTACCC
>DADN01000244.1:6230-6426 GCA_002509665.1 Methanobacterium sp. UBA8 | reverse complement strand
TGTTTGGTTTCACCCGAACTAGTTATATATTATATAAAATAATATATAAAGGTTGTTATTCCATCTAAAATCGTAATTAAAAGTAACTGAAAGTTAATACATAGAAAACTCATCTCTAAATCTGTATAAGATAAGAATAAGTCAATAAAAAAGGTAGACCCTTGAAAATATACAATTTTCAAGGGTGTGAAATGAG
>DADN01000244.1:0-6124 GCA_002509665.1 Methanobacterium sp. UBA8 | reverse complement strand
GCTTTCTGTTCCATCCAGCTTAAAACAAATGTCAGAGGAAGTTCGTTTATTGGAAGGCCGAATAATTCTGAAAGTGCAGCTACAATGTCAATTCCAACTATTGCATCGTTACATTGGCCGAGGTCTATTAATCTTGGAACTCCTTCGATATCACCAAGCTGAAGGTCATTGAACCTGTATTTACCACATGCAAGTGTTAATACGACTGTGTCCCCAGGTAAATTTTTCACAAATTCTCTGTAATAACTTGTTTTTGGCAGTGGGGAGTCACATCCTCCAACTACAAAGAATCTTCTTATTTTTCCAGCTTCTACAAGTTCTTTAATTTTTGGCGCGAGTGACAGAACTGTGGAAGCTCCGAATCCTGTTGTGAACACTTTTTCTCCAGGTTCATCTGGAAGTTCAGGTAAAGATTTTGCTTTTTCAATTACCGGAGTAAAGTCGTAACCATCTATATGTTGAACTCCAGGTAACTGTGCAACTCCTGATGTGAACATCCTTTCTTTGTATTCATCTGTTGGTATTAATACACAGTTTGATGTTCCAAGAATTGCGACAGGGTACTTTGAAAATGTTTTCCTCTGATCGAACCATGGTCCTCCAAGTTGCCCTACAAGATGGTCGAATTTTTTAAATTCAGGATATCCATGTGCAGGAAGAAGCTCTGAATGTGTGTAAACGTTAATTCCTGTGCCTTCTGTTTGTTTAAGCAGTTCATATAATGCTTTAAGGCTGTGGCCTGTAGCAACGATACCTTGCCCTTTTACAGTTCCAGTTTTTACTTCTGTTGGTTCAGGTTCGCCATATTCTTCTATAAGAGCTTTCTTTAAAAGCTGCATTGTTTTTATGTTCATTTCCCCAGATTCAAGAGCAAGTTTTACAAATTCTCCTGTATCCTGATTAACATTTGTTAGTGTGGAGTAAAATCCTCTTTCTAAAAATCCATCTACTTCTGGATCTGTATATCCTAATTCTCTTGCGTGGTAAAGATATGCAGATATCCCTTTAATTGAAAACAATAGATTATCTTGAAGTCTTGCAACTGTTGCTTCTTTTCCACAAACACCTTTTACTGTACAACCAGTTCCTCTAGCAGTTTGAGAGCACTGGTAACAAAACATATCTAAATTTTCTTTTACAGGTGGGCAGTTTCCGCCTCCTGATGATTCAGAACTTTTCCTACCAAATAGTTCAAATTTCATGTTTTTTCCTCCATCTTACTGTGTTCGTCTGCATACGAATGTTTCATTATCTACGAACAATAGCATATATAATTTTCGGTTTTGTTTCATGGTACACGAACAAAGTATATAAAGAACACCAACATACTTGTAAACAAAAAAGTTATCTTTTCAAAAAAAATATGATTATCAAAAAAGTTAATATTTAAACATATCATTTTATCTAGGACTAAATTAGAACTAGATATAAACTTTAAAGAGAGGCTATTCTATGAAAAACACTGACCAGAAAAAATCTTACGATACCCAAATAGGATTATTTGCAACCTCAAAGGGTATACGCGCCATAGATAGTCCTGTAAAATCTAAAATATTATCAATGCTTAGAGAAGGAGAATTAAGCTTTGACCAGATAGTAGCTTCATCTGGAAAAGCAAAATCCACTGTATCAGTACACCTTAAAAAACTGGTAGATGAAGGAATAATCAGTTCAAAGCCTGATCCTAAAGACGCACGTAAAAAGATATTTTTTATAAACTCAGAATATATTGGAGAATTAGCACGTGATAAAAAAATTGAAGACGATTTAGAGAGTTATGTTTCCAGTTATGTTTTAAGCGATGGAGATCCATTCGAATTTTTCAGATTGATGTTTAAGACCATACGCGTAGGTTTAATAAACCAGGGTATTAACATCGACCCATTACTTCATGATGCAGGAATCAAAGTAGGAAAAGCTCTATATGAAAGGGTGGCTGACCCTGAAATGAGCAAATTCTTAGGAAATATTGCCCAATTCTGGGAAACCCATTATTTAGGTAATGTTGAAGTTAAAAATCTTGAGCCATTAATAATTAACGTCAGCGAATGCTATGAATGCCGGCATTTACCTTATCTCGGAAGACCCGCATGTGCATTTGATGCAGGCATATTAGAAGCACTCTTTTCATCCCATTATAAAGATAAACGGGCTGTTACAGAAACAAAATGCTACGCTATGGGTGATAAATACTGCCGCTTTGTTATAGACAAAAATGAATAGTCAATAAAGACTATTTCAGATTTGTAAGCACCTCCGAACCTAATTTTTTAATATCTCCACTTTGAGAATATTGATAAAGACCCGCGTATGCCGGAGCTGAATCTTCACTTTTTGGAGGTATAATAACAACAAATGTCATGGTACATTCATTCTTATCTATCCACGTGCCTGAATTTATGTAGACATTCTTTTCCTGTTTTTCATTGAATGATGTTATGATACGTGCCTCATGGGAATGTCCAAATACAACAATTCGTTTATCAGAATTAGGATTATTGAAGTACTGGACAGCTGATTGATCGTCTAGATGACTTGCAAAAGCTCCCTTTAAAACTGCTTCTGCTGTAGGTATTTTAACAGGAACTAAATTATTGGTTTGCCTTTCATCCCAGCCTTCAATAATTCCGTTATGTAATTTAACATCAATATGGCCATTATCCTGGTCTTGATATGGTAATACATCACTTATTGAATAAAAACCATTAAATCCATCTATATTTGTGTTTATGACCTTTTCATCGAGCCCCTCTTTTACAGGTAAATCTGTAATAAGGCCTTTCCAGACATTCCAGTAGAGGAAATAAAGATACTGAACATCTCCAAGTTCATTTTTACTAACAACAGGCAATGGATCATCTCTTTTAGGGCGGCCCTGAATAACTGAACTTGTTGCCATTCTTGTAAAGATATATCCCGGAGGCAGTATAGAATCTGTTTTGGTTATAGATCGGTTTGAAAAATCAGGTGCACAATAAAAATTATATCTATGTCCATGTTCCATGACTATTTCCGGGAAATCTGCAGGAGTATATGCTCCCAAACCTTTAACATCACGGGCTTCAAGTATCCCCGGCATGATGCTTTGAATATCTTCGGAATTTATCAATAAATCGTGATTTCCAGGTACATATGTCACCTTTATTATGCCGTCTTTTATTATGTGGTTAAAAGCATCTATTACTGGTTTGTTGTTAATGGCTACTGCTTTTACGAAATCCCTCTGTGTTTTTCCATTAAATGTATCCATATTCATTGGAATAAACCATTCATCGATTAAATCGCCCGCTATAACCAGTTCTTTGACATTTGGTGAAGTTCTAACTTGATCTAAGAACTTAACCAGGGCTTCTCTGTTTCGGTTAATTTCAGCGTAGCTGTCGTTTGCACCCAAATGGAGATCACTTATACATAATATTAACGTTCTTTGATTGTTTAAATCTAAAATACCCTTTGAATCCAGATTAAATAAGTAATCTACAGCAAAATAATTTGTAAATTCTTCTTTTAAAGATGCTCCACTTACAGATTTTAGTTTATCAGTTATGTGAAGTTTATACTCCTCCCCTCCAGTAAAGTTTGTATTGTCAGATTTATTGATATAAAGAACAGATGATGAATTTTCATCAGAACCTATTATAATGTTCTCTTCAATTTCTTTTCCATTAGATTCAACTTTATAAAGTTTTATTCCATCTGAAATCGTATTCATATCTAAATTATCGCTGAATACTATCCTTAATTTTTTTGTGGGGTCAATGATAGACGGATCTTCTATTTTATCTGATAAAGGAATATCTGTTTCTATATTTAGCAGTGGTTTAACTATTTCTTTAGAATTCAAAGGACCAACCTCCTAAGTTAAGGTGTAAACCCAAGCACACTATTTTATTAATTAAATTAATTTTATAGACAAATATAAGTTCTCAAGCTTCCATTTAAACATTTCCTTTTATACATTAAAAAAAAAATAGGCTTAGAATTTATTTAATAAAAGGAATATAAGTCTGTTAAGAAAAATAACGTTTAACACAACGCTTTATGAGTTAAAAAAGTCGATTATATCATTTATATAGAATTTTCATGATTTTATCCCTGTTTTTAAAGTTTTCTACAACATAATCTGCTCCACAATCCCTTAATTCTTTAACACTGTACATTCCAGTAGCCACTGCTATAGTCTTGAGATTATATGCTTGAGCTGCTTCTACATCACGAGGAGTATCTCCTACAACAAATATTTTATCCCCGCTAAATCCAAGCTGGTTTTTTGCAATGCTTAGAGCTTTTTTAACCATTAAAGAACGGTCAGCGTTGTCGCTTCCAAAACCTCCAAATGAGAAATAACTATCCAGACCTGCTCTTGCAAGTTTAGCGTAAGCTATAGGTTCTAAATTCCCTGTTACTAATCCTAAAAGTGCATCATTACGCTTAAGCTCATTTAAAAGTTCTATAGTTCCATCAAATACATGTATATCTTCATACTGCACATTTTTCAGGTAGTAATCAGTCATGAAATCCAGGCAATTTTGGAAGTCTTTCTGAATTTCATCTGTAGTTAATCCTCCTAATGTTAATATTTCCTGTAAAATTAGTTTATCACTTTTACCTGCAGCGTTTACACTGTTTACATAATCTTCAAGGCCATAAAATTTCTTAACTCCTTCTATATATGCTTGATAATGGGATTTAGCTCCTTGGACCAACGTACCATCAATATCAAACAACATTAAAACATCATTTTGAGCCATTGTTATCATCTATAATTTTTTAACTTCTGGGATAAATTATAATTTTCAACTTAATATAATCAACTGATTAACAAGTTTATCCGTATTTTTTAAATTTAACTCTAAAATACACTTTTTAACAAGTATATTTACAGAATAAAAATTTAAGCAATATAAAATATTAAATGAATTTAATTTGTATGGGTAAAAATTAGTTAAAAGTATAAAAAGTTCATTAAATGAGGATTTAAAAAAAATATTGCAGTTATCACTGAATTTAGTAAATTCACGCTTAAAATTTCATCCATGAATATTGTGCCACTGCTTTTTTAGCTCTTGAGGGAGTATAATACCCAGCATAGATACAATTCGACTTTTCTCGAGATATTCTGGATTTTCATTTTCCATAAAATAAAAATAATCTTTTTCTATGCCGCATACAGGGCAAACCCAGTTTGAAGGAAGATCTTCTAAATCAGTTCCTGCTTTAATTCCATGTTCAGTATCCCCATTACGTGGATCGTAAATACAATTGCATACGTCACATTTATACATAATATCACCCGAATAAGGAGGGAATGAGAGAATAAGACAGAGGCGGTAGTCTCATTTGTTTATTCTCCCCATAAATTTGAAATTGTGTAAGGAGAGATAGTTACCTCGAAAATCTGTCAATTTTCGGGTGCCAAAATCCTAAAGAGATTTTAGCAATAAGGAACGGAGGCGGTATTGTCCTCATTAACATCTCTCCATAACTTTAATTATGTGATAGAGATTGAACCCCTAAAATTTGTCGATTTGGGGCCAGTCCTCAAAAATCTCTTTTTGAGGATTTTAGCAACAATGCACGGAGGCGGTAGGATCCCCTTAATATCTCCCATAACATTTAATTAGGAGATTAGTTGAGGCAATGTGCTCTTAATTTAATCTCTCAATGAATTAAGCAGAGGAGAGAACTTAGATGAAGGGTGGTAGGTTAATTATCATACAGTATCTCTCCATAAAGTTAATTCAAGTAGGAGAGAGATAGGTGATCTATTAAAATATCTCTCCCAAATCTTGGCTGAGGGAATTTGATGATAAACTGAAGCACATAATTTATTTGAAATATCTTTCTAAAATTCCCTCTAACATTTTAGCGTGACGTCCTTCATCCCTTGAGCTTTCATCAAAGAAATCATGTGCAGGATCTATATCACACTCTTTAGCTTTTTTAGCTGCGGCTTTCTTTTCATTGTTAGCCATTGTTTCCCCATTTAGCATCATTTCAATGTTTTCTTTGAGGGAAGGCTTAATAATTCCTCCAAGTTCTGCAAAATGAGAAGCGTGATTAGCTTCATCCAGCGCAATTCTTGTTAAGACTTCACCAACTTCTGGAAGGCCGTCTCTTTGTG
>DADN01000198.1 GCA_002509665.1 Methanobacterium sp. UBA8 | reverse complement strand
TTCTAAGGCCACTGATGAGGATAATTCTGTCAGCGGCAGTGTGACTGGCAGTGACATTGATGGTGATTCGCTGACTTACGCTAAGGGTATTGATCCTTTGCACGGTGCTGCAACCGTTAATGCTGATGGAACGTACACTTACACTCCAAATGCTAACTGGCATGGTACTGATAGTTTCACTGTTATTGTAAGTGACGGTAAAGGTGGAACAGACGAAGTCACTGTAACTATAAAAGTTAATCCAGTAAATGATAACCCTGCAGCTGTTGATGACTCTGCTACTGTAGATGAGGATAGTTCGGTGTCTGGTAATGTATCTACTAATGATACTCCCTCTGCTGATGGTGGAAATGTCTGGAGTAAAGCTACTGACCCTGCTCATGGAACAGCAACTGTCAATGCGGATGGTTCTTACACTTACACACCTGATGCAAATTATCATGGTACAGACAGCTTTGACTACATGATAACAGATGTTGATGGCAGTACTTCAACTGTAACAGTTTATATTACTGTTAATTCTGTGAATGATGCTCCTGTGGCCAATAATGAATCTACAACTACTAAAAAGGATACTGCAGTAAATGTGGATGTCCTCGGCAATGATTCAGATGTAGACGGAGATTCATTAACTGTTACTGGTGTCAGTGACCCTGCCCATGGTACTGCAGTTATTAATGGTGATGGAACTGTGAGTTACACTCCTGATGCAGGCTATTACGGTTTAGATCAGTTCAGTTACACTATAAGCGACGGTAAAGGTGGAACAAGTACAGGTACAGTAAATATTACTGTTAATCGATCAGTTTCAAGTGTCTATGTCCTCACCACTGTAAGCAAAAATGGCCCTGCTGCTGGCGAGACCATAACCCTGACTTTCAAGTTGGGTAACAATGGTCCTGATGCAGCAGATGGTGTTGTGTTTACTTACGTTGTACCTGAGGGCATGGAATTTGTGAGCTTGGACTCAGAATCAGGTTACCCTGAACCGGTATATGACCCTGCAACCAGGACAGTAACCTGGAATCTTGGAAACTTACCAGAGATAGACCCATGGCTCAAAGTCAACCTTAAGGTTATAAAAGCGGGAAACTTTAGTATCAACCCAGCAGTGACCACTCAAACCTACGATCCAACTTTAGAAGACAGTATACAGGGTGCAACACTTAACGCAGTTGACGCTGCTGACACATCAAATGATACAAGTAAAACAACTGTAAATGCACAGACAGTAACATCCAAGACAACAATAAAAATGAAGGACACAGGGCTACCATTGAACTATCTAATACTGGCAATCTTAATGGTTATTGGAGGTTTAGTACCTAGAAGAATGAAATAATCACATTTCCCTTTTTTTCTTTTTTTTTGAATTTAATTTTATATCAAACAATCTTATTGTAATTTAGGTCTTGTTAACTCTTTTTAAGACTTTTTTAAGGTATTAAATGTTTTTTGAGTTATATTTGCTATTTTTGTATGTTTTTTAGGAGATATGGTGATTTATGGCTTAATTTAAATGGGATGTTAAGGTCACTAAATTATATTAAGTATATTCTACTGACGGTTAAGTACATATTTATATTTAACAATAGTTATACCTGTCAAAGAAAAATGGAGGAAAAATATCATGAGCGTAAAAGAAGATATAAGAAGCCAAATAATTGGGGCACTTGCAGGTGCAGACTTCCCTATAAATACTCCTGAGGAACTTTTTGCAGCACTTCCAGACGGCCCAAACACCACCTGTAAATCTGGGGATGTAGAATTAAAAGCATCAGACGCTGGTGAAGTACTTACAGCCAATGATTTTCCATTTAAAAGTGCGGAAGATGTTGCAGCTGCTATAGTTGAAGGGGCAGGATTGTAAAATTCTACTCCCCAATTTTTTTCCCTTATTTTTAACCTTATTTTTTTATAATTTACCAAGAGAGAGGATATAAAATGAAAGTAGAAGTCTCAGATTGGATGGGCGGTAACGAAGAAATTGAAATCGACATTGAAAAGATATCTGGAAAAGACTTACTGGAACGCTTAGGGATATCTGTATTTGAAGCTACCATCACAAAAAACAGTGTTATTGTCCGTGAAAGCGAGATATTAACCAGTAATGATAACGTGAAGATATTGAAGATGATTCACGGCGGTTAGCCTTTTGGATGCATGGATATNNACATGCTAAATTTTCATTTAACATCTTTTTATCTCCAGAAACAATGAGTATTATAATTATTTGAATATGTTGCAGGATATGACTAAGTATTTAACTCAGGTTAAATAAGTGTAAATGTTAAAAATAGCATAAAATAGATGGGTGCAACATGAATGAACATAAACAAATAGAAGTTGAAATAGATGAAGATTTTTGTATTCTCGTGGATGAAGGCCTTGAAGATGTCATTAAAGATTTCTTCCACTGGGAAATTGAAACATGCAACTGCTGTATTGACTACAAAGAGTCAACATGGATCGAATTTTGCGATTTTGAGGATTGGAAACGATTTTTAGAGCTGGCATNNCGAGTTCTGCGACTTTGAAGATTGGAAAAAATTTTTAGAGCTGGCATTACGTAATAATATTGAATTTAAAGGCGCAGAGCCTGAACGTGAAACTCTCTGGGATTTTCTTCAAGAAAAATCGAATGTAAAATTAGTTTTTGGCGAGGAACTCATAGACGACCCCAATAA
>DADN01000197.1 GCA_002509665.1 Methanobacterium sp. UBA8 | reverse complement strand
TATCAAAAGCTTTTGTACACGTAAACGAATTGTCTCGATACGCGTCACATCTTAAAGCGTATTCACATGTGGTGTCAGACATGTCCGTCCCCTTTTAACTTCAGTGTCCCCACTTCGTTTTTCTGAATATTTATTCTTATATTTAGTATTTATATAAATCTTTTTAANNCACTTTATCCTCAAAGTATACTGAATAAATCTCAAAAATCAAGTGGGCTTGTAAAAGATTTCCACTAACGTAATTATTCAGCCTACCAAAAAGGTTGATTGATATCTATTTTGATGGAAACAAGGAGTTTGATAACTAACTGATAATAGTGAAAAAACGCAATCACTCACCAACAGTAAAAAAATTCATAGAGTTTGTATATTTAATCTCAATGTATATTTAATCTTAATAACGATGGCTACTAATGTTCTTTTATTCAAGCTGGATAGTTACAAAAGCTTTTAGATTGTGCTTTTTCATTCACTCTCTCAGTATATTCGGAACTGACATAATATACTACATAATGTCTTTCATTTTCGCGCTGGCCACTGNNCTGAACCCATCCGCAGGGAAAAACAACGTCATTGACGTCTCCACTTCGTTCATGCGGTTCACGAGGCCCGAAAATTCAGCCTTCCGACCTGCGGAGCACTTTCGTTGGGTCCTCAAGATCAAGTAGAGCCAGTCCGAGCCTGTAACTAATTTTCGGGGTCGTCTGGCGTATCCCATGGTACATAATTTACTGTTTCACTAAAGAAAATGGTTAACAACGTAATATCTGAGGAAATTCAGTAGATTCTTAGGAAGTTAATTATTTTTACAGTTAAAAGATAATTATTTTTACGTTTTAAATTAATTGAAAAATAGGGATGTTGTAAGTATCACAACATCCTGGAGTATCTTTAAAGAATAGCTACAAACTGTCTAATTTCTTTTTAGATTCTGGCAACGGCATCAGTCGAAACATCCTAATATTTCAATATATCGAATGTAGGTACAGGAATGTTAAACTTCCTATATTGATCAATATACGCATCTAATATACAATCTTGCTCATGTGGACCGAATTTCCCATAATACACATTGTTAAGATATTTGTAAAACTTCTCAAACTCAACTTGGAAACCATCTCGATTATTCGTAGCTATAAGGTCTTTCAAATTCAATATAATAACCCAGGCTTGTTTCGCATCATCTGAATCAATATTATTTAAAATGAGATATAAAATGATATATTGCCATAGATAGAGCATCGTATACGTCATAACTATCTATATCAATTACAAGCCGCGCATTTTGCGCACGGCGTTGATTAGATAAATATTCATATGTTCCTAGGTAAGTATTTTTGCAAAGCATAACCTTTCCCAGCCGATTAAAGTAAAAATTGACTCTGAAAAAAGAAAATGGTTCTTAAGAACTCCAGCAATGGCAGAAAAATTAACTGATCACATATGGAGTTTAAAAGAATCATTAACGTTTAGAGTTCCGTTTCAATAAATCATGGACACGACCTAAAATTTGAGTGGTAAAATTTGAGTGAAAAAAATCGGATTTAGCCTCAACAGCAAGCCGATAAATGAAGTTTTGTGGGTGGAAGAAGTTACCAGATTAAGAGGAGTAGGAACAGTTTAATGTAGGAAAAAAGAAGGAGAATTTCCCCTATTGAAAGTTTGGCTATAGAAGCAGCAGGTACAAAAGGGGTTTGGACCTGAGCTTCGGTGAAGTAATATTTTTTATTTGAGAGTTCTCCACATTGCAGCGATTTTCTCTATATCTATATGGGTGTAGCCTTCTTCCTTTATACCCCATCTAAGGCTGAGGACTCCATCACTACACTCGGTAACAACTCCTTTATATAGTGTCCTCCCTCCAATGTCAATTTCGACTTCTGTGTCCATATAATTCTCCTCAATGAACGCCTGCTTCATTACTTTCAACTCCCTGAGTTTATTTTTCCGGATGCCCGGAGAGACAATTTACAGGATATACGTTAAACTAACTAACAATGTCCCCAAAGTCACATGCACTGGCACGTTTTTGAGAGAATAGTTTTTACAACATGGATCGTCGTGAGGCAATATATACATTCGCGCCAGATAAAATGTCAAGATGTATAATGTAATTGAATTAATAGTAGAAAAGAAGATGACGGAGTGGCGGGAACATCGGAAGAATTAACGCCGTCGTTCCTGATCGACTGTCCCATTGAAAGCGCCTTTAGAGTTGATGAAATTTGCACTGGAAAGCTTGTCAAAGCAAACCGTCCCAACATATATTAAAATGCCAGTTATGGCAAACGCTTCATGTATTTAACAAACTCGTTCATTGACATCTTTTTTCACAACCTATGGATTGTATTTGTTTTAATGAAGGACATCTAGTATATCAATAAGTGATGATATGTTTTTAAATGTTCCGAATTTCGTTTAAAGTTTATAATTTCATACATTTATGGACGTGAAGAACGGTCACAGAAGAAATTTCCATAAACCCCACCTAAGATGATAGAACCTGTTTAAACTGTCNNTACGTTTATTGTAAGAGCTCATCCTAAAACTGAACATTTGCTTCATTAAATCTCGTATTTTGAATGATCAATCGAATTTCTTATAGTGAAAGCAATCTGAAAATCTTAGTTATTAAGAATAAAATGAGTTTAGAATATGCTTATTATCAAGTTTCAATCCAAACAGCAAATAACTTCACAAACATGACCGTATAATTCTTTCCAGAGAATAGCTTGACTGTCAAGGAGCTTCAACCTTTCTTCGTAAGGCTTTCCTTCTTTTTTATTTTCTATGTCGTTAAGCTCATTCACAATTCTTGTGACTTCTGTTAAGTCACTCATTGCGATCAATCTCCCTTAATATTTCAACTTGTAATTTTACTTTTACCTGTATATATTCACACTATATTACAAACAAACTATTTAAAAATATTTAATATTATTTTTAAGAAGTTAAAGAAAAATTCT
>DADN01000267.1:472-2576 GCA_002509665.1 Methanobacterium sp. UBA8 | reverse complement strand
GACTACTTTCATGACTACTATTTGTATGTTATATAATAAATATTTGACTCCTTTATGACTACCTATTATAGAGGTTGTTTCAGCTAACCCTTAAAAGAGATTTATCTGACATGGTTAAAAATGGCCTTATTAAAAAAGTAGGGCCCAGAAAGCTGCGATGATATGAACTTATAAAAAAATAATTATCGATCATAACGATCATTTATCGATCATTTATCNNTATCGATCATTTATCGATCATTTGATCGTTAAAATTACGATATTAAAATGAAAAAAAATGATAGAATTAATTGAAGACACAAGAATGATTATTCGACAATCTTCATTCAGTCCACTGAAACATTCTCTCAGTCAGGATTATGAAATTTTATCATATTCCCTCGTCTTATTTAACCATATTTTTGAGAGCTTGTTTAGTGAAAATATTAGTAAATTTTGCTCCTTTATATGATTTTGATTAAATATAACTCTTCTTACTAAAAATACTGCCTGATGGCTTCCAGATTGATCTTCTTTAAGGGACTAAATTAAGAATAGAAAAAATTTAATAATGATCCTTATCAAATTATATTTCATGAATATACCCTCTCCATTTAAAGATGCCCTGGAAAAGTTCGTGTCGGAAGCCGTTCAAACTTATCCCGATGAACTGGTACGCATTATACTATTTGGTTCTTTGGCCAGAGGAAAAGCAAGGGAAGATTCTGATATGGATATCATGGTCATAACACGTGTGGAAGATATCAAATTAAGAAGAAAACTTATTGGGATGGGCTTTGACATTCAGATGGAAACTGGAGTGGATTTATCCATCAAAGTGGTCTCAGAAGACGAATTTAAGGCACATAAAAACTTCTCGTTTTTCAAAACAATATCCATTGAGGGTGTGTCAGTTGCCCCATGAAGAAGAAACAAGTCTTCTTATGAGGAGAGCATGGAAACGGCTGGAAGCTGCAGAACTTTTATTTGATCAATGATTTTATGAAGATTCTATAAGTAGAGCATATTATGGTATGTTTTATGGAGCTCGAACTTTGCTTTTGAAGGAAAATATAACTGTTAAAACACATCGTGGTCTTATTTCAAAATTCGGACAAAAATTTGTTGAAAATGGTCCACTTGAACGTAAATACGGTAGGAATTTAAGAATCGCCGAGGAACTTCGGGAAGAATCAGAATATTCAATCTCTCGCGATATATCAAAAGAAGAAGCCCTACTGGTTCTTAAAGATGCTCGTGAATTCTTGGAAAAAATATCAAACTTTCTGGAAGAATCGTCAAACAATAAATACACCCTTGAAATATAATAGTTTAAAAATCGTATTTAACCGGTTTTTGTTTTTATTTCGCCTTTTGATCTTATATGAACTCTGGTCGAAGCTCACCTTTCTTCTTCATGACTTTTATGAGATTTTCTAAAAAATTAAGGGAAGGAACTAATGTTTTTTTGTAGGGGAATTAGAACTATTTTTAATGAAAGAACAATATGTATTGTAAAATACAATACTTATAATTACTATTGTGATCCATATTATGTAATGTAAATTACATTATGTATATAATGTATTGTAAAAAACATTATGTTAAGGGAAAATCAACCGGGGTTTTTTTAAAATGGAAGATATAGCCTGGGGAACTGATGCAGAATTAAGTGATGAACAGTTTTATAATAGGAAACAGGAAATTTTATGGATTAAAAACCTACTTGAAACAACAGCCACTGGTTCTTCTCCAACCATAATGATTTCAGGAATAAGGGGTGTGGGAAAGACAGTTTTGCTTAAGAAAATTAAAAATGAGTTAAATCCTGATTATTTCACCTGTTATATGGACTTATCAGCTACTTCTGGATATCAAATGGGTGACCTGACTGAAATGGGCATTATGAAACATCTATATGATAGTTTAATGGAAGAATGTCAGAGGAAAAATTATTTTACTGCATTAAAGAAATTTTCGAAGTTTTTCAAAACGAAAAACTTTAGTTTAGGGGATATCGTGGATGCTGGAGGAGTGCCAGTTCCCATACCTGAAACTGCGGATGATTACAGGAAACTTTCCAGGTTTGTTTTAGACCTGCCACAGGTAATTTATGAAGAACACA
>DADN01000267.1:0-460 GCA_002509665.1 Methanobacterium sp. UBA8 | reverse complement strand
GACAGTTTTTTATGGTTTCTTAGAAGTGTAATTGGAAATCAAAAAAATGTAGCTTATGTTTTTTCAGGATCTTTAACATCCACAGATTCTATCATTGGAAAAATAGCTGGTAGTGAAGGTGCCTTTGGTGGGAGAATGCTCAATGTAGAAATACATCCTTTTACCAGGGAAACTGTGGAGAATTATTTAAAAGAAAAATTACCCTCCTTACAGATGGATAGAGGTGGTTTTGAAAGGTTTTATACCTGTACCAAAGGTGTTCCCTTTTATGTTAACACCTTTGCCAAGTTACTCCAAAAAGGTGTCCTGTTGGATGAGGGCATGGTACGGGATGAATTTAACCGGACACTTCCCTACCTTGGAATTCATTTAATTAACCAGTGGAGCAGACTAACCTTACAGGAGCAAAAAATTATAACAAACCTCCTGGATGGACCCGTGCGGCGAAAAGATATAGCAG
>DADN01000175.1 GCA_002509665.1 Methanobacterium sp. UBA8 | reverse complement strand
ATTGGAGTTAAATCATGTATTGTCAGAATTTTTTTTACACCATAATTAATAAAAAAGGGAGTAGTCTGGTTGATCCAATGAAACGGGACATGTAAGATATCTACCCCCGAATTTTTCACTGCCAGAGGCATACCTATTGTGTTAGTTAATAAAGGTATTTTAGGTATCAATATTTCATTAAAATCATNNATTTTTTGAATAACCCAGTTTATGCATTTCATTCAGAAGACTGTAGAGATAGTTATCTACACCTGTTCTTGATCTATCAATGCTCCACGAAAGAATACCGACTTTCATTAATAATCACTTAACTCTTTTTTATAAAGGAAAAATGAAATAAAATACTTAAATTTATGATTTTACCTATATAGTTATCCTTGTGACAAACCCTACAAACATTAAAAATACTTATTAATATTTAAGAACCATACTCATCTTCAAAAATATCTGGAGAGAGTTCTACCCTCATTATACCTAGATATTTGTTTAAATAATAGTTTTTGGTATCTATATTACCCTTTTAAATAATAGTTTACCGTGAATTTTATCTCAATATTTCTTCTATGAATATGATTTATATGAATATAATGATTATAAACTCTCATAAATTTTTAATTAACCCATTAAACATACAACATTCTTAAAGTTTAAAGAAAATTTTGTGATGTATAATGATATAGTGTACTAAAAATAATTATTATAATCAAAGAGGGTTTACTGGTTATTAATAAGAGAATTATTATAATAAAAATTGAAACAGAATAATTTCTTTTAATTTAGTTGGATCATAAAATATAAAAACCAATTGGGAAAAAACTAGTAGAAAAAATTCTCACAATCCATATTTCTATACAAAGGGGATAAAAAAATTCTTTAAATAAGTAAAAAAGATTAATAAAGAATTTGAAATTAATTTCAATAATGCAACTTAATTTGTTAAGATAATATGAACACTACTCAAAAAATTGCCAAAAATACAAGTTTGCTCCTCATATCCCAGGTATTAAGTTTCTTATTAGCCTTCTTCTACACACTCAACTATGCAAATTATCTGGGAGCAGCTGGTTTTGGGATAATTTCTGCAGCTTTAGCTTTAGCTGGAATATTAACCATATTTACTGACCTTGGCTTAACCACTTTAACAGTTCGTGAAGTAGCAAGGGACAAATCTCTTGCCAGCAAATATATTGGTAACATAACTATAATAAAGCTAATTTTCTCCATCGTTACTTTAATAGCGACTTTTATAATTGTGCAGTTATTTGTACACGATCAGCAATCATCCACTGTCATATACCTTATTACTACAGCTCTAATTTTTGGTGTAATATCTGGAACATTCAGCGCAGCATTTCAAGCCTACCAAAAAATGGAGTACCAATCAATAGCAACAGTACTTAACAGCATTTTAATGTTTGCAGGGATTTATATCGCGATTTATTATAATTCAAACATTTTAGCCTTTGCAATGGTCTTTTTAATCATCAACTTCCTCATTTTACTCTTCAACATTGCTATTTGTCTTTGGAAATTTGTGGTTCCTCGGTTCGAAATGGATTTGAAACTATGGAAATCATTGATCATTGAATCATATCCCCTTGCTGTGTCCAGTATTTTTGCAGTGATTGCTTTTAAAATTGACACAATAATGCTCTCTTTTTTAGCAGGGGATGTTTCCACAGGACTTTACAGTGCTGCTTATAAGTTATTAGAAGCTTTAATGTTTATTCCTTCAGTTTATGCCACTGCCATACTTCCAGTATTCTCTAAGTTCCATATTGATTCTCGAGAATCTTTGCAATTCTCTTATTATAAATCTTTCAAATATTTGAGCATGCTAGGAATTCCAATAGCAGTTGGGACAACCCTTTTAGCTAATGAGATCATTTTATTATTGTTCCAATCAGGTTACATTCAGGCAATACCCATACTCCAGATATTAATATGGGCCATACCCATAATATTCGTGAGCTATGTCATAGGAGCCTCAATAATATCAATAAACAGGCAGCACGAGACTATGAGAATAAGTTTTATTTGTATGCTGCTAAATGTTATATTAAACCTCATTTTTATTCCTAAATATGGTTATATTGGCGCGGCAGTAGTAACTGTAATTACAGAATTGTCTTTATTCCTGTTTTATTACCATTTAATCTCCAAATATTTATGCAAAATTAAACTGCGTAAAGTTCTCCTGAAACCAATTATAGCCAGCTTTTTCATGGCATTGTCCATTATATTGATTAAAACCATCATGGTTAAAGTTAATCTGTGGGTAATTATAATAATTGCCACCATAACCTACTTTGCAGTTTTAATTCTCCTTAAATCATTCACTAAAAGTGATAAAGAAATATTTAAGGACATACGTGGCAAATATATGGATAAATAAATTCCAAGTTGGGTAAAACCTTTTGATAATTGTTAATTTTGTTAAATTTTTACGTATATTCAATATACTGCAAATTATATGTAACAAAGAACAAAAAAAATATTGCCTGAGGCATGTAAAACAATATTAAATCACAACA
>DADN01000209.1 GCA_002509665.1 Methanobacterium sp. UBA8 | reverse complement strand
AGCTTCCAAAACCGTAGATCTCCAAAATCTCTGATTTTGAGGTTCTGAAAACAGAGCTAAAGAAAAATGCGAAGCATTTTTCTGTGCTTCAAAATCTTTGAATTTTGACAGTTTTCGAGGGCTCCCAAAAAATTCTCTGAATTTTTTGAGGATTTTCGATGGATTCCTTACTCTAAATAAAACATAGAATGTATGAATTAGCTTTAAAATTAAAAATTGCTTTTTTTATATTAATAATAATTTCTATTTTTGGCTAATAGTAAATTATGATATTATTAAAAATAAATTGAAGTATGATATTTGGATTTAGTATTCAATGTTAACTATTGGAACTCTTTCAGTGTCTTGAATTAAAACAGCCAGAAAAATTTGAAATAACTTAGAACCATTAAATTCAGCGAGTTATTCATTGATTGCAGTGATATAGCTAGGACTTAATGGGTGAGTTATATGTTAAGGGATATTCTTATAGATAGAGACTTATTTGAAAAGATTCAGGAAAAAATTCTAGAAGAAGAAATTGATGGTGAAGATATTAAATTAAAGAAGGAAACACTTGAAAAAGCGGTTTTAAAAAGACTTAGGAAAAAGCGGTCCATTAAAAAGTACAGTGAAATTAAAAAAGAGGATCTTAAGGAAATAATTGAATTTGCAGGTATTATAAGTCTGGAGATTTTTGGTGGCCTTTCTGATTTTGAAATTGCAGCAGAGCATCCTGAGTGGTGCAGTCACTGCGGGACTTGTTGCAGAGAATCATCCCCAATATTTATACATAAAGACGAAGTAGACATATTGTTACGGTTTAATCCGGATTTAAAACATGAAATAATAAGTAATGATGAATATCCTGGGCATTTTCGGTTTAAAGAAGATATACCTTGCAAATTCCACGACTTTGGGGCAAAAAGATGTAAAATATATAATAGTCGGCCTCATGTTTGCAGAAGTTATCCTCTTATTTTAATGGGAAATGATAATAGGTCGTATTATGTCCTTGATTTGTATCATAAGTGTGATTATGCTCTTAATTTGCTTTTAGAAAAGTCTATACTTCTATTTGATAGGGCAGTAACTCATATTTAAGTTATATTTGACATTGAATTTAATAAATTTTAAATTTTTTTTATCTTACAAAAAACATGTTTAAAAAAATTTTTCTGTCTTAAAAACATATTATTGATATCTAAATTTTAAATCTTTGAAGATGGAGAATAACTATGTTTGGAATGACTAAAATGCAGTTTCTTAAGAGAAGTGCAAAATGCATGGATGAAACTGGAGGTTTGCTCCTTTTACTTAAAGAAGTAATAGATAAAGAATTTCAAGGAAAAATTAGCAAATCAGAAGCTTCTAAGAAGCTTGATATTATTAGAAAAGAAATAGAATCATTATTTGAAGAATTTGAAAAGTTAAATCCTCCATCAGAGTGTAATTCACTAAAACGAAATATTTTAAATATACTGATTAATATGCAGGAAATAGTAGTTACTAATTATGAATCATTATCTTCTGCAAAAGAAGACTTAAAAGAACAATCGCAGGACAAATTAAACGAATCTAGAGAAAAACTTGAAAGGTTTAGAAAAGATTTCCATGATCTAACTAAAAGAGTTAATATTCTTTTGCTGGAAAAAAAGAAGGGAAAGGCTTAAAAGAACCAGAATTTAAAAGAGTTAATAATATATAGAATTAATTATTACTTTTTCAGTAATTTATACATAAACTTATGATGGTTATTTATGAGATTAAAAATTGATATGGATCATGATCCATGATTTAAATATTCATTTTTATTAAATTCAGGTGCATTTTATGAGCAAGTTTACTGCAATAAGATATTGTAAATGGTGTGGTGATCCATTTGAAGTTAGATCACCCAATCAGAAGTACTGTCATCATGATAATAAGAACTGTAGTCAGGAATCTAAGCGAGAGAGCTGGCGTAAAGCAGCTAGTAAATACCGGAAAAACTATAAAAATATTTTACAAATATCTCAGGTCTATAAACTTGGATCTGGATTATTAAGCAGCACGCCGAAGGAAGATTTTGAGGAAGAATACATGGCTATACTTAAAGAGAAAAAAAGGTTGAAGTTAAATGGAATGGTGATAGGTTTAAGTACAGGGCTTCAATTTACTTCTCGTCCTCTCTTTCAAGGCACTTTAAGGATGGATTCTGCACCTGTGTTGGAATTATACCCTTATTTTTTAGTTTTGGCCGTTGTAATGGTGGGGTTCATTGTTTTTGGAATATATTCCAAATGACATACTACTTCTTATTTTTCTTCTATTTTTTTAATAATTATTTAAAATATTTTAATACTTTTCGACATATTTAAATCTAAACTTATGATGGTTTGAAGTGAGAAACGAAAATTTCACCCTTAAGAAACTTTTTTGATTGAGTAATCTAGGATTAAAATTTATTAGAAAGTTTAAAAATGGAGTAAATAATCATGGCAAAGAAAAAGAGAAAGGCTCGAAAGCCTAAAATAGATATTGAAGAAGAAGAACCGGAAATTCTGGATGCAAATGAGAAAAGGGATATGGAATATATATTTTTTGCATTATTTGCTGCAAGTATCGTATTTCTATTGATATATTTAGCTGGATTTATCGGCATTTTATTGAAGTAATTTGGTAAAAAATTGGAAAAAATAAATAAATAGTATAATGTTCCATGAATAATTAGAAAACTCAGGAAATAAAATTATGCCAGTTAACCATGTATTAGTTATAGTAATACTTTCGATAGTTGGAATTTATGCATTTAAAATGGTTCAAAATATCCAGTTTTAAGCATATAATAAACTATCATAAACTTCAATAATTTTGTCTATATTTGTGGAATCAAAAAGATTCTAGTCCGGTTAGTAGTTAATGTCATTTTTAATTGATTTTTTCAGTTAATGATGGAATCTATTTCTACTTATTATAAGTTATAACTTAGAAAAGCAGTTAACCTGTAATGCAATTTTAAAGTATATAGATTTCTATGTTAATAAATGAAAGTGCGTTTTTGCATGTTAATCAGTTTCTCAGCACTTTCAACGGTTATAAATAAATTAATAAATATTATTTTCTC
>DADN01000079.1 GCA_002509665.1 Methanobacterium sp. UBA8 | reverse complement strand
TAAAATGGCAACGCCGCATACCTGCCATATATTGTCGCGGTTGCAGTATTCCAATTATTTATGACACCAAACGAGTTTTTAGAGCTTGTTGCATCTAATTTTAACTCTCCAATATTTAATTATTTTCAAAAATGGAGTATGTTTCATAGCTCAGATAAAAGTCTGCAGTAAAAAAGAATTTTAATTAATGTTGAAAATAATTTAGATATAATAATGTCTTAAATCNNAATATATAGCTTAAAATAATATTTAATAATGATTTTATCCTTTTTACGTTTCGATTATTTAATCTATAAGGATATTAAGTTATAGCAAAATATAATAATTAATAATGGTAATTAATAATTATTGTTAGAATTGGAGAGTTGTTGGGAAAAAAGGCTAAGAGGTGATTAGTATGGAAAAAATGGGAAACGCGATAATTCTCATAGTTTTAGGTTTAATAGTTTTAGCATTCCCACTTTTAGGAGTAATTCCATTTAGCGTGCTAACTGGTGTTGCAGTGCTATTTTTGGGTTTAGGTCTTTTATTTATGGGTGCAGGCTCAATGGGCGAAAGTTTAGTTATGGGTATTGTAGAACTCATTTTAGGATTTTTAGCAGTAATTCTAGGTCTAGGATTTGTATTCAATCCAACACTATTTAGTTTCGTAGCAGCTTTATTCGTGTTTATTGCAGGTATATTCCTGATAATAGCAGGAATTGTTGCCATAGCAAGTAAAACTCTAGGAAACAGATGGACCGGACTTGTATCCCTTATTTTAGGTATAATATACATAATTGTAGCGGCATTCATTAAAGAGCCGCTGTATTTAGGCATATTAATTGGGTTATGGCTTTTAATAACTGGAATAATAATGTTATTCCAGAAAGATTAATAAAAAGGTTTTTCCAACAACTCTACCTTTTTAACAACTGTTTTTATCTGCAATTATACTCAAATTTATGTTTTAAACAGCGTTACAGCCAAAAATATAAGAAAATATTATTTTTAAGTGTGTACCTCCTTCTTTAAAAAAAGAGAAAGACCAAATACAAGCGCAAGTATCACGGCCCCAATCAAAAATGAAAAGTTTACACCCGGTATCAATGCAGATATTTGCTGTGTTGAATTCGGATTAACGATATTTTGAAGATAGCTGTGCTGGCCTAATGCCATAAAGCTTACAAATAGCGATGAACCAACTGCACCTCCCATCTGCTGCAGGGAAGTCATTATAGCTGAACCTGAGGCATAATGTTTAGAATCCAAATTTCCAAGGGTATTTGTCTGATTTGGAGACATTAAAAGGGCAGATCCTACATATAAACCACAATTTATAATTAACACAGTCACAAGAGTCGTTGAAACAGAAAGGTTCGATAAAAATATCATGGAAATACACATAATGGCAAGGCCTGAGCTAACGATAACCCTTGGCCCCTGTCGGTCATATATATGGCCTGCAAGAAGAGGTAATAAACAGTTTAGAATACTCCCAGGTAGCATTACAAGGCTAGCAACAAAAGAGGTGGTTCCAATTCCATTCTGCAGATACATTGGAAGTATAATCACTATTGCAAAAACAACCATCACGTTAATTACATTAATTATTATTCCTATGGTGAAAAAGGGATACTTAAAAACATGGAGGTCCAGTAAAGGGTGTTCCATTGTTAGTTGACGAACTGAAAATAATATAAGAGTGACTATACCTATAATCAAAGGTATGCTAACATTTAAACCTAATCCATAGTCCCCCAAACCACTGAATCCAGTTATAATTCCGCTGAATCCAGAAGCAGCCAGGATAACAGATAAAATATCAAGTTTTGGATGTGTTACTTCAGTGACATTCCTTAAATAAAATAGCCCTAAAATTGCTATGGTTATGAAACAGACTAAAACCAGCAAAAAGAACCAGTGCCAGTCCATAAAGCCCATAAGAAAGCCCATAAATACTGGTGCAAACATTGGTGCAGAAAGAATTACAAGAGACACAATTCCCATGACTAATCCCTGTTTTTGTCTTGGAATCAATATTAGTACGGTGTTAAATATTAAAGGTACAAGGATACCTGTTCCAACTGCCTGAATTACACGTCCAGTAAATAAAACCGGGAAATTTGATGAAATACCAGATACTATCGTTCCTAGAATTAAAAATATCATTGAAGACATGAACAATTTTCTAGTTGAAAACCGCTCAATAAGAAAGGCACTGATAAGGAATACAATACCTGAAACAAGAACATAAATAGTGGTCAGCCACTGTACTATCCCTGCTGAAATACTATACTGTAGCATTATATGCGGAAATGCAATACTTAATGCGGTTTCACTTAACATCGACATGAATCCGCCAATTAAAAGTATAAATAAAATTCTTTTAGTGCTATTTTTGTTAAATAATGAATTATTTTCGTTTGAATCTAAAACCATTTGTGGATAATCATCATCTGTATTTAAAACCATTTTTGAATTCACTCCCATATTAGACCAGTCTACATAATAAGAAAAATTAGAGATAATTCCCATTAATATAATTAGACCAGTCTACATAATTTTATTAAAAAAATTAAAATTCTTTTAAAAATTGCTGTTATTGAGCCAGCAAAATAGGAATCTGTTTTGCAATCTCAATGAAAGGCTTATCACTTTTTTTAGTTAAAGACATGATTATTGCCCCTTCAACCATTGACTGAATAACCAATCCAAGGGTTTCTGCTTTTTCTTTGCTGAACCCCCCATCTATTAACTTCTGAGTGTAAGTATTCTGCCAAGCGCTAAAAGCAGATTCACACGCTTTTCTTAAATTTTCATTAGTTGCAGCTGTTTCCAGTGCAATGAGATTGATGGAAACTTTTTTAGTGCTTCTAAGCGCTATTTTTTCCTCTTTTTGAGTATATACCAGATCTGCCATTTCTTCGATGGAATTTTTAATGGATTCTGCAGGATCTTCGATTTTTGAAAGTCGCTCTTTTATTCTTTCCTCAACGAATTCTTTTGTTAAATTTACAGCTTCTAGTGCTAATTGTTCCTTTCCATCTGGAAAGTAGTAGTATAAAGAGCCTTTGGGAGCTTTACTCTCTCTTAAAATCTCATTTAACCCCGTAGCATGATATCCTTTAAGCTGAAAAAGGACTGTTGCAGCTTCCACTATTCGATCTCTTGTATCTGTTTTCTTCATCATACCATCCTAATTATAATGACTGGTCTACATAAATCTATTCAAATTATTGAATTTGATCTATAAATAGTTATGGCCAGATTTAACTATTAACAAGCCTAGCTATGAAGATCTAAATATTTCAAAATAAAATTAAAATGCGATTCATTTTAAAATACAACANNCGATTCATTTTAAATACAGCATATATATCCTAAAATAACTTAACATATCTATAAAAGCGTTCAAGGCCCAGAATAGTTGTAAAATACAAGTATCTAAAATTTAACTAGAATTATACTTGTAAATATAAGCCACAACCAGATAGATTAAACTTATAACAAACAGTTAACATGACCCGTTAAATATTTCATTTTTAAAACTTATTCCTCTACGAAGTTTGTATTTAAGCTTTTTAAAAATCTAAATAGTAAAAGTAATACATATAGAACCCACTTATTTTGCTTTAAATATTAAAAAAATAGATTATGGAAAGATTAGGGAATGATTTGGGAGTAATTCTGGAAAAATTATTTTTATTACGCCCTACCTATTTTAATTAAAAAGCCTTGGAGGCATTTTTAAAGTAATGTGATCATCATGGTTTATGAAACAGTTATACCTTCAATACCGTTTTTAGGGAGTTATTTAATAACATATACACTCTACAAGACAGGTTTAATAAAAAAATCAATTCATGTGAATTTATGGAACTTTATCCTATTCTGTGCATTTTTAGTAACTGCATTGGCAGGATTTGTACTTATGGTTTTACTTGAACTAGGCATAATTACATCTTTTAATCTAGGACTTCTTTACTGGCATGTAGAATTCGGCATCACTATGGCCATGGTTACAGTATTCCACATAATCATTTACTGGAAAAGTACTAGGAGGCTGTTTAACGCTGAGAGGGTGAGATCTTGAAAAAAAAGATTAAAAATAAGCTAATTGATTTAAAAAATACCGTAAATCAAAATATTTCACCCCAAAAGCAGAAAATAATTGGGGCGGCAGCAACTGTACCAATAATTGCAGTATCAGCCATATCTGGAGTTTGTGCAGGAGGCTGCCCTTACGGTTTAACAAACGACCCCTATCCCGGACAGTGCCATCTTTACACAGACAGTACTGGAGACGGCATCTGCGATCTATCACAGGCCGCTGCCGCTGCAAGCACTCAAAGTACAGAGCCTAATACTAATTCAAATGGAGATACTCAAAATACCCCATCTACAGGCAGCAGTGGAGACAATATTTCAAATGGAACTTCAGACCAGTCCAATGCANNCAGTCCAATACAAGTGCCACTACAGTCCACGATCCCAGTTCAGGAACTGGCGATTCATTAAATACAGGCAACGACTACCACATAATTCCAGTAAGCCTTTTAATCGTAGGCGCGTACCTCTTTACACATTACCTATTTAGTAAAGGTATCTTAAAGCCTAAAAAACACAAAAGAATATGGAACTCGATGTTAATGGCAGGTTGCATTGGATCAAGTGTTACAGGAGTGCTGCTAATCTACATGATAAATTTAGGTATTGGTCTGGTTTACAGGCAGGGCCTCTCGTACTGGCATGTAGAACTATCACTTCTGATGGTTATAGCTGCCATGATTCACTTCCACATCTACAGAAAACCATTTAAAAATATGTTTAAAGTACTGTTCCCTTTCAAATCTAACATAAATAAAAATAAATCAAAAATGAGAAGCACATCCAAATAATGGATTTTCCCATCTTCTTTTCAAATTTACTGATTGATTATTTATTGAAAAAGTCCAGTGTAACACTTTTAGCACTTTTAAGTTCTTTAGGAGGTTCAAGTGCCTTAAATTCCATCTGGTATTCTTCAAGCAGTTCCTGAGCTTCCTCGGTTACAGATGGGGCCACAAGTATTCCCCTTACAAACTCCTTATGATCCGCGAAATCATCAATATACCTTTTAAGCTGTTTAACAGCATTAGTTCCTGCACGCCTGCTTTTAAGTTCCAATACAGTTAAATTACCATTTTTATCTTTACCAAGTATATCTATAAACCCCGCGGATACCTGATATTCTTTAGAAGTAGGCCTGAATCCACTTTCAATAAGTTCAGGACTTTCCATTATCATTGTACGCATGTCTTCTTCGTAACCTGCAAGTTCAAGCTTTTTAATGTCGTTACCAATATGATAAGATACCACATGGGTTTTACATATTTCAACCTCAAGAGATTCTGGGGGATTCCTTCGAACTCCACAGAGATAAACCCTGCCGTTTTCCATCCTTGTTTTGAATTTACAGTTAGGGGGCTGCCAGTTAACAGGCTCCAGATTATAATCCTGATGGACTAAAAATGAACCGTCAGTTTTAATAATTATTGTCCGGTCTCCGGATCCAAGCCTGCTTGTAGCCCTGCCCCTGTATTTTATCCTGCAGCAGGCGATTATTATGATGAAGGCTCTTTTGGAAATTGCTTCATTTATAAAATCAAAAACTTCCTCTGTTTTGGGATTTTCATCTAACTTAATTATCATTAAACATCCTCAAATTATTAAAAAAAGGTAAAAACTATTTTAAAACTAATATTACGTTTTCAATATATAAAAATATAATTATCCCCAGAGTAGATGAAATTATTTAATGATTTAAATCCATATTAACATAAAAATAGTTATGATTATATTAAATTTAAAAAATAAGGTAATTCTATAAGGTTATTGCAGATTAAATTAAAAATAGATTATTTTGAAGTGATTTTATTTATTGCCCGCTTCAAGGCAGATTCAAATTCATGAGATTCCCCATTTGAAGCTTCTAAAGCTTCTTCAAGATATGGAAGCGCT
>DADN01000138.1 GCA_002509665.1 Methanobacterium sp. UBA8 | reverse complement strand
GGAAATTTAATAGGGTACCAGGGAGTTGGTCATGATATCACTGCACTGAAAATGGCTGACGAGAAGCTTAAAGATTCTTTAGCTGAAAAAGAAACATTACTCCGGGAAATCCATCACCGCGTGAAAAACAACATGCAGATCATCTCCAGTTTACTCAGCATGGAAACACAATATGTGAAAGAGGAAGAAACAGTTAATGTTTTAAAAGAAAGTCAAAACAGAATCAGATCCATGGCAATGGTCCACGAAAAACTCTACCAATCACAGGATTTAACCAATATAAACATCCATGACTACATCCTAAGTTTAGTTAGCGATTTATTTTATTCTTACCATATCCAGAAAGATCAGATCATTCTGGTGACTGATATTGATGAAATAAAGCTGAACCTGGAAACAGCAATGCCCTGCGGATTAATAATATGTGAACTGGTATCAAACAGTTTAAAATATGCATTTCCAGAAAAACAAAAAGGAAAGGTGGAAATAATCCTCAAACTAATAGGAGAAACGATGCATCTGACAATCAATGATAATGGAATAGGATTGCCCAGCAAAGACTACTTAAATGAGGAAACTTTAGGTTTGCAACTAGTACAGAATTTAACCAACCAGCTTGATGGTACAATAAAATTGGACTTAAAAAAAGGAACCCAGTTTGAAATCATTTTTCAAGAATCAGAATACAAAACACGAACCTAATCAAATTTCGCATTTACCATGCTACTTTTTCCCATTCCTGTTATTAAGAAATTCTTCTAAAAATTATTTCCATAAATAGGGGTTTTACGTGAATTAAAGGTAACTTTTTGGAGATTATTCTTGAATTTCCTTTAAAAAATTACATCTAAATAATTATAGTTAGGAAACTAAGGAAATTTTATGTACAACCCCTGCACGATCTAATAAAGAGGGGTATTTGATTTGCAAGAGGAGTATTGATGTACAAAATATTGCATTTTAGTGGTGGGGTGTACAGGTTCGAACATCTGGCAGAGCATGTGGAAGACATTGGTGGATTGTTATTTCAGGAAAACCGCATCCACATCAGTCGTGGGACATCTTTCTTATCCGAAGAAGTCCAGGTAATATTTTTAGTGCCGGCCAATGAAGTAAACAGTGTTCGGGAACTGGCCAGTGAACTTAAAGGGGAAATTGAGGAATTGGAAGTTGAAGAACCCTTGAAAAGTAATCTTATAAACTCAATGGACATTTATAACATCCTTTGTAAGACTGATGATTGGATTCACCAGGAAGTTATTTCAGAAGAATACCATGAAAACCTTGAAGAATGTCTGGACCTGATGTTGTCCCTTGAACTCATAGAAAAACGTGCCAGTAAAGATAAAGCCCGTACGGATCAATCTAATTATTATAGGATTTTAAAAGAAGATGAAGGTTAAATTTAAATATTACATTGAAATTATTACAGAGGATTGATTATAAAGAACAGATTCAAAAATAGAAAGATTTCTCGAATGAAAATAGATAAGTTTCTAGATTAAATATTAGTAAGTTAGAATAAATTTGATGTTGGAAAACATAACAGTTGGATACCTGACCAATTGAAATGATTTGAAAACATTTTCTTAAATTTAAATTAAAACTAAATTTCAAACGTTAAATTAGAATAAATAGTTAAATTAGAATAAATTTGAATACACAACTGATTTTAAGTTCCAATCGAAATAGCAAGGAATAAACATAAATAATTTATTACATTAATAAATTTTAAACAGTTTACCCATTTACCAAATGTAAAATAGATTATTGTTAAATGAGAAAGTGAAAGTACATGATCAAGGGAGAAACCATTATTTTCGTTGGCATTGCAGCTGTAATTCTGGGTATGTTACTTATCTTCCTAGGCACTGCATTCCTGTCCTCTGGAAAAACGGAAGGCAGTGAAAATGCAAAGGTTAGTACCGGGGGAGTGATTTTAATCGGACCCATCCCCATAGTCTTTGGAAATGATAAGAGTATGGTCTCAGTTGCAGTAATAGGTGCTATTATTATCATGATACTGGCTTATATCATGTTTTACAAAGGAATGCTCTGAAGTTTAAAATCTTAAAATAAACATGGATTCATAAAAAAAATAATGATCGAAAAAAAGTTGAAGAACCGGTCAAACCCATTAACTTTGCAGTCATACAGGACAAAGAATATAAATAGAATAATGATTAATCCTAAAACTTAATAATCTAATTAAATCTAAGTAAATACAAGATTAAGAATTTTGATTAATTTAAAGTATACATTTACTTATCAAAAATATCAAGTGATGTTATGAAGATATCTGTTGTTATCCCAGCACTCAATGAAGAAGGAATTGTGGGCAAAACTGTCTTAACAGTACCTATTAGCAAACTCCATGATATTGGACTAGAAACGGAAATATTAGTTGTTGACAATGCATCTACGGATAATACTTCTAATGAAGCTTCTGAAGCTGGAGCAAGGGTTGTTTTAGAAACCAAACGAGGTTATGGTAATGCTTACCGCCGGGGTTTTAAAGAAGCTCAAGGTGATATAATAGTTATGGGGGATGCAGATGGAACATACCCCTTTGATGAAATGGCCGAATTTATCCAACCAATTTTAAAGGGCGATGCCGAATTTATAATGGGTTCAAGATTGAAAGGCGATATAAGGCCCGGTGCAATGCCTGCCCTCCACAAGTACATTGGTAACCCTTTTCTCACCTGGGTTTTAAACGCACTTTTCCATACTGGAATCTCAGATGCCCACTGTGGAATGAGAGCCATGACCAGGGAAGCTTTGGAAAAAATGGAACTTAAAACTGCAGGTATGGAATTTGCGTCTGAGATGGTTATAGAAGCATCCCGCAAGAAGTTAAAAATAGCAGAAGTTCCCATCACTTATTACCCTCGTGGAGGGGAGTCAAAGCTCAGTTCATTTTCTGATGGATGGAGACACCTTCGTTTTATGATGATGTACAGGCCCGGGCCATTCCTATTAATACCCGGTGCCATTGCCCTCCTTCTAGGAATACTACTTACAGCAGTTGTAATGTTACAGGGCATATCCAGGATGCATTCACTGATGTTAGGTGGTTTACTTTTATTAATAGGTTACCAAATGCTCCTTTCATGGCTTTATTTCGGGGCTTTTGGAGCTGCTTATGGATTTTCACGCAGCACCGGTATTATCAAAAAATTAATGAGTTACCATTCCCTGGAAAAAGAACTATTTCTGGGAGTAGTTCTCCTAGCAATTGGAATAATCATTGGACTGAATGTCCTTTACAACTGGAGTACTGGAGGGTTCGGACCACTGTACCAGATTCAGAGCACTGTGCTGGCCATGATATTATCCATACTTGGAATCCAGACTATATTTTCAGGAATGTTCTTAAGTTTATTGCTACTGAATAAAGAGGAAAAAAAAGGTAAATAAAATCTCAAAGGTATTAAAATCTCAATTTTCTTATCCCGGGTAAAATTTGAAGGAGAGTTGATCTGGAACAACCAGATGTAACCTCCTTTTGGGTGTTTGAAATTAACAAAATCTTTTAATAATAAAATAGCTTAAATAAGAATAACCCTGTTTTTTATAAATCTTTTCATTTGAGGTTAATTTATGAAGATCGCCTTTATTTACGATGCTA
>DADN01000194.1:4593-5319 GCA_002509665.1 Methanobacterium sp. UBA8 | reverse complement strand
CTGTTTTCACTTTCTTTTAACTTATTTTCCATCTTATGTTTGTGGAGTGCAAGTTCAATGGTGTGCTTGAGATCATTGGAATTGAAAGGTTTCAGTAAATATCCATAGGGTTCGGTAAGTTTAGCCTTTTCCACAGTTTTTTCATTGGAATGGGCGGTTAAATAAATAAAAGGAATATCCAATTTTTTAATCTCATAAGCAGCTTCAATACCGGTGATTTCCCCTTTTAAAATAATATCCATTAAAACCAGATCCGGTTTGATTTCCTGAGTCTTGGCCACTGCCTCATCTCCCCTTGAAGCAATGTAGGGAACCTGATAACCGAATGATTCCAGTGTATTTTTGATATCCAACGCTTCTATGCTTTCATCTTCAACTACAATGATTTTAGTTGTGCTCACTCACAATGCCCCCTTTATGTATTTTTTATGATTTACTATAACATATTATAATACTTTCCCTCCAAAAAAATTTAGAATTAAATTATAGTAATTAACTACATATTTTGTGATACAAGTCACAAAAATCAATGCGACGTTTTAAATCTATGTGACCACATTTTGTAATGATCACGATGCAAAATAAGCCTATTTTATCATAATAAACATTGGATAACTAAAAGAGATAGTGAGCGTATGGAAAAGGTTTGGAATGAAAGCAATCTAGATGTGAACATTGCAAAATATGAGTTTAAAATTGAAAATTCACCAGAAGCTATTATAATTG
>DADN01000194.1:3589-4553 GCA_002509665.1 Methanobacterium sp. UBA8 | reverse complement strand
CGGATCAAAAATAACTTTAAAGAAGATATGGGACGAATTAAACTTAAATAAGCCAATATCAACTTATTATGGTACTTTAACACTTAAAAATGGAAGAGAAATATACATTAGTGCTCAAAGTTCCCTGGTGTATTCCCAGGGGCAACCATTAATTCTTACGTTGATACACGACATCACCAAATACGAAAAAACAGAACAGCTCCTGAAAGAAAGTGAAGAAAAATACAAGTCTCTTTTTAACTCGAATCCTGATTATAGAATTTTATTAAACCATGATATGGAACTTGTAGAACTCAATGAGACTGCAATAAAAACTTTAGGACCTCACTTTGATCAATACAAAGAGGTCTGGATAAATGGCATAGGAAAAATTCTTCCAGAAGATAACCCGGAAAACCTTAAAAAAAGTGTAAGGAAGATCATTAAACTAAACCAATCCGGACCAGTAACCCCTAAATTAATTGACAAAAATGGGAACACACAGTGGTTTGAAATATACCTAACTCCCATAAAAATTGATGAAAAAATAATAGGATACCAGGGCACAGGCCATAATCTAACCACCCTGAAAATAGCTGAAAAGGAACTTAAAAATTCTTTAATGGAAAAGGAAATACTGCTGCGTGAAATTCATCACCGGGTAAAAAATAACATGCAAATCATAAGCAGCCTCCTGAACCTCCAGTCATCCTTTATCAAAGACCCCAAAGCCATTGAAGCTTTTCATGAAAGTCAAACCAGGATCCAATCCATGGCCATGGTCCATGAACAGCTATACCAGTCAGGGGACCTAACCCAGATAAGTATCAGGGATTATATTCTGAAACTGGTTAACAACTTATTTTACTCATATGGTATTAGAAAAGACCAGATAACCCTGGTAACAGAAATAAGTGATATAAAACTGAACCTGGAAACTGTCCTGCCCTGTGGATTGATACTGTGTGAGGTTATATCCAACAGT
>DADN01000194.1:0-3576 GCA_002509665.1 Methanobacterium sp. UBA8 | reverse complement strand
ATGGATGATACCCTCCATCTGACAATCAGTGATAATGGGATAGGATTAACTGAAAATGATTACCTGGAAAATAAATCACTGGGCATGCAACTGATACAGACTTTAACCAATCAGCTTGATGGTGAACTGGAACTGGACATTGAACAGGGGACACAGTATAAAATTAGTTTTAAAGAGGCGAAGTATATGGAAAGATTATAAAAACGTTCCAACAGTGCCAAAGAAGATTTAAATTTGATCATATCCCGAATATATATAAGAAAAATTTGACTAATCCTGACCTTCCATGATATATGTATCTATAAAACCATCCCACGGCTGGATCTTTCCATCAACATCTTTTTTTTAATTGTATCTTTATTCATAGGAGTATAAACCGTATCTTTCAGGAGATTTAACAATTGCTCTCTGAAATTCAAGTTTCTCTGTGATGCTTTACCTTCACCTAGGTTTTCATTGAGTTGAATGTTGGACTTCCAGAGTCAACTTTTTTAATAATGTCTACATCAAAAAGAAGCGAATGATAGAAGTCAATATCAAGTACTGCTTTACCTTNNAGATCATATATATTAATAATTTTAGGATTGTTTAATAGTTTTTCAAAGTAAGTAAAATATTAATATGAAATTATCCAATAACATTATGAGGGAGTTTTTTGAGCAATGAAGATGATTTAGATGATCATACTGTGCGTTTTAAGAATCCTAAGAGCCATCATTATTACAGAATTCAACAACGCTCAACTAAAAACAGACGTAAAGGCCAGTTAATGAGCAAGTGGCATGGAAAATCGGACAAAGAAAAAAATGACGAAAAATGCAAAAGGTCAAAAATTACAGGACAAAAACATAAAAGAATCTATTCTCCAAAAGGCCAAACAATTTCTAAAACTAAACATTTTGCGCATAAAAGACATCGAAGAAAACTATGAAGAATGTAAATACTTCAAGTGTTCAAATAGTGATTCAATCCAAGTAATGTATAATGAAAGTTTACGTTTATATAATCTAGAATTGGATTCTTATGAGGCTCTTGCTAATAAAATCAATGGAACATTGCGTATTACGGGCACAATAATTGCATTAGTCACTGCAGCATTAGTCCAATTGATAACTATTCAGTTGTCTCTAAATATTTTCCTTTTTTCCATTTTAATTTCACTTACTTATCTATTTTTAATATTATCTTTATTTGATTCGGGTTATGCTTATTTAACAGAAAGTTTGCCAATAATCAATAAAAAAACCTTGTTTAAAAAATACCATTATAAAGAAAAAAATGAAATTTTGGATATATTATCATGTAAAATTATTCAACATGCTACAACAATCAATTTAATAAATATCAAAAAATCAGAACACCTCAAAAGGTCCTTAATTTTAATGTTATGCGGAATTTCTGTTTTTGTCATTTTTATAATTATTTCTTTAATTTCTTATCGTTTTATTTTACACTGATTTAAATCATTGAAGATCAAAATATTAAAAAAATTTTCACAAGTCCCAGTTTCCAGGGGCTTCTGCATTGTTTTTTTATTCATCTTCCGTGGTTCGATTATTCCTTCAAAATTGTATCCTGGCATCTGAATGGAATACTTTTTCATCTAGCCCTTAGCTGCCTGGCCCGGGTCATCCTAACTTATCTATAGTTTTAGCTATTTTCTGAAGCTGTTCCTAAATGTGTCATTAGGATTATCTAATGTGGTTTTATTTTATCCACATTTATCCAAGGCTTTTCGTTGATCAAAATTAAATCTCAAAATTGGAATTTATTTATGAACTTCTAAAATAGAATAATTTGTCATGATTAATTTTAATAGATTGAAAAATTTAAATACATGAACATCCCTGAAAATGATGTTAATAAATTCAGTATAAGGTAGGTCTATTCATTAAAATCATTCATGTTATTAGGGATCTTCATTTTAAATTAAGAATTCGTTAAAATTTTCATCTTGAAATAGATCAACATATCATTTGCTCAGCGATCAGAACAGTTTGGTAATGGAAAGGTTAATAAGAAACGAAAACAATACGNNTTAAATAGAATGAGTAGAATTAGTAGGGCATTAAGGGGATGACGCGTCAACATCTATCCCCTTAAAATTCCATGAAAATGTCCAAACAAATAATAATGGTAAATTGTAAGGACTTAGTGGTTTAAAAAAGTAATTTTCACTCCCACAATTAAGAAGTATAAGTTTCTTATATTTATAATTATTGGAATTTAATCCCCCAATTAATCTACTTTTTTTATATGGAGGATTAGATTTAGATGATTAGTAGTAAAACGGAATATTTTGGGGAAATTTTTGGGTTAAATAATATCTTTGAAATATTAAAACCCACTGAAACGTGCGCATATTTTGATGAATACTTGAAAGACTTGCAATTGTATCAACATAATGTGCCTCATGCAGAACATGTTCCTTTTCCAAAAGAACACAACTTGCAATGTGAAGAATGTGGTTGTAGAATATTAAATCACGATTCATACCGTGGAGAGTATAGTTGTTCTAAATGTGGTCTCGTTATTGAAAATGTAGAATTTGCTGAAATACGTAATGATACTAATATTCAACAATCACATGGACTGGTCGAAGAAAGTACAGAAGTGGTACCTCAAAAAAGAAAACCTAAAGAAGTTGGTATGGGTTGGAGAGGTTACCTTTGGTTTGAACAAATGGAAAATTATACCAAAACTGGTATAGTTCCAACTTCCGGCCCCATTGTAAGTGCTAATCCATATAAAGAAGGCAATAGTTTTCCACACACCACAAAAGACGTTTGTAATGTTCTTAATTATCGGAAAGCCTACATAAGCCAAGAAGGCTCAACTCAATGGAGAGGAACCAACTACAAACCAATGAATGATAAAATTGAACTGGCAAAGAAAATTCTATCAAAATTAGGATTCAAAATTGAAAAATATCCTCAAATGGCAGAACGGATTTTTTACATACTAAAAAAGTATAAACTTACTCAAATCCACCCGAAAAAGGATAAAACAATAGTAATCACTGGAATCGTTTATTATGTTGTTAGTGAATTCTTCACCAAATGGGATCCACCATTAGGTCGTCGTAGTGGTGTTTTAAACCACTGCAGTAAGAGAGAATATGACTTCATTCTATCAAATTTGAACAAAATAAAGGCAAATAATATATTATGGCGCTGTCAAGGAGAAGAATATCTTTAAGCTGTCTATTAAGATTTTTTTTAAACAGGTGCTTATAGTATATAGAGAAGGAAAGTGATTTTCTAAAAATCATTTTTTTAATCAGATCTATCAAGTTCACCCCTCCTACAGTAAGGGTGAAAAAATTTAAAGGAGGTGAAAAGTCTATGGCTAAAGAAAGGATTAACAATCCTAAGGTCCATGCGGATTATCGTATTCGCCAAAGAAATTCTAAAAATGGACGAAGGGGCCAAATCATGGGCCGATATCATGAAGAAGAATAATAAGGGGATGGTAGCCCCTTAGCATTCAACAGTAATTGCAGTAATATCATTTACTATTGAATATCAGTGTCTTTCATGTATATACATTATGTCGAAAATTTTTCGCTTTTTATTT
>DADN01000081.1 GCA_002509665.1 Methanobacterium sp. UBA8 | reverse complement strand
AAGTTATAAAATATGTTGCAGCCAGTAATTTATCCAGAATGGCCCCCATAATGTTTCTAAAAGTGCTGCGATCACCAGCAGAATTACCACTTTAGGTAAGGTATTCAAAATCTCCGATAGTAATTCATCTTTAATTTTTCTCAAGGAATTCGTAATCCCATTTCGTTTTATACATGTAAAAGATTTGAAAGACATTAATGACACTTTAATTCCAGATATAGATGCTAAATATAGTGCGAAAAGTTCAGGATAGATATGAAACATCCCACAGAAAAGTAAAACTCCTTTTAATCCATAATGAGATACAAGTTCACCTAAGAAATAGCTCGAATTAAGTGATATTTTACTTAAAAAAGAATATGGGAAAATTATGGTTGGTCCTGTTATAATCGATATAACTCCCATAAAAATATTGTTAAATGTTATACTTGCAAACATTGTAAAAAATGAATTCAAATTAGTAAAAGGATATGTATTATTGATTATAATTGGATCTTTATAACCATATAACAAAGATATAATTCCTGTTCCAATTAATATAATTAAAACAGAACTATTAAACCATAATTTCTTTTTCTTTTCAGTAAATATAGAAATAATTCCTATTCCCATCCCTAACATTAAAATTGCTGAATTTAAATAAAAATTAAGGAAAATAGAGCAATTAGTAAATTCAATATTTAATATATATACAAAATTATAAGATGAAAAGAAAAATTGGAAGCATCCATTAAATGCGGCAATAACTGTTAATATAACTATGAGCAGCAAACCAATGCTTAAAGATTTATTCATCAATAAACCTCATAATACTAATTTATTTACTAAAATAAAAAAAATGAAAAATAAACTTTTTACCTTTTCTTCTTCTTAGTTATTTTTTTGGTTGTTTTACTTTTACCAAAGGCT
This sequence comes from Methanobacterium sp. UBA8, assembly GCA_002509665.1. Classification (GTDB taxonomy): domain Archaea; phylum Methanobacteriota; class Methanobacteria; order Methanobacteriales; family Methanobacteriaceae; genus Methanobacterium_D. The sequence continues at coordinate 4,061 of DADN01000081.1, read as the reverse complement.
ATAGGTATGTTAATTTTTGCCTTAGTATGTTCAGTTATATTTGTTTTACCATTCGTTTGATTACGTTCATTTTCGTATGTAAAAACAGTAGTTAACTTATCATATACCTCAACAGCTTTATCTATAACTTTATTAGCTCCATTCCAAAGATCATCGAGCCAACCCTGTGCCTTAACGCTCATCTTTCCTTTATTAGTTAACTTTCGACTGTTTTCAGATTGTAGATCACTTGAATTTGCTTCTTTTCCAATTTCTGTTGAATTATCTGCACTTTGTACAGGTGCAATATCAGTTATACTATTATTTGATTCTGATATTGTTGAGTTTTCCACACTAACTGCTTCTTCTGGCTTTGCAATCCCATTTAAATCTATTTTATATATATTTCCACTTTCATTTTGTCCTGTTGTTTGATGTACAGCTCTAAAATCTGCATTTTCATCTTTAACAATCAATTGACTGTCTGTCTGATCCGCAGCAGAGACTGCGCCAGTAAATACTGATGCTACCACAATTGCTAGAGCCACCATCAAAACTATTTTTAATGTTTTCATAATACCGCCTCTGATATTAATAAACTCTAATTTTGATTAATAACTTCCATAGTATATAATATTAACTATTTTAAGCTTGTATAAACATCTTAAATTTGCTTTAACAGGGCAATATTGCTCCCCAAATCAAAAAAGAATTTAATATTATAAAATTTTTTTATTAAAAGTACCTTAGCCGATATTATGTAAAAATTAGTGCATATACTACATTTAAGTTAATCAGGATCTAGTTACTAGATCCTCAAAATAAGTTATACGGAGAGTAAGAGTTAACCGAGGTGCTTGAAGGTGGTCACTCTCTACGCCCCACATAAAAATTGTTAATAGAAAATAAAGTTTTTATTATTTTCACATTAACACGTGGAATTCTATGTGATTAAAACAGGTATAAGTTATAACTTATAATCTTAATCCTAAAATAGTCTGATTTTAACATTAAATATTTAGGCACATTTAAACAAAAAAAATCTTTTATAATTTTTAACAAGTTATCTAAAAGGGGATAGGGGGACGATACTTCTAAAAATCTGGAAGTAAAATACTGGAGATAATATCTCGCCCCCTGTTTATTAGTAGAATACAACACCTATTCATACTTTTCGGTACTAAAAAAGGCTTACCGTCAAAAATAAGTATTATTATAATTTTTTATAACTCAAAGAGCAATTATATGCATAATACTATTAACTATTTAAAAAGAATATCCAACGAATTTTTGTAACTAATTCAAAAAAAATAAAAAATGACTTCAGAATTACCATGAACTCCAAAGTCTTTGCCAAGCCTTATTTTAAAAATTAAAAGACCCGCCTCCGATCTTATAATTTTTCCTAGTTTAATTAATAAACTCCATACTATATAATATTAACTATTTTGGCGTTGTATGAATACGTTAATTTTGCTCTAGCAGGACATTAATGTACTATAAATCCAATAAACTTTGTATAGTACTATTTTCTAAAAATAAAGAATTTTGATTAAAAATATTTAATCAAGATCCCGATTTCGAACCCTTTTTTGGAATTCCCCACATGTTCCTTGCAAAGACCACAAGAGCTATAGCTGCAAACGCATAGAATAACCATACTAAAAAGTCTGTAGGCCCTGTTTCAATCCATATAAGAGTGTGCGCAAGAATGACTGCGTAGATTGCAGTAAATACCCCATCTGCTAGTTTATGGGCGGAATGTAGCAGCCTCAAAAACAGCCCAATCATGAACATCTGAATAGCAAGGGCAATATAACCGAAATCAAGCATTGCAGGACCAAATATAGTCGGAGTGATCATTTTATGATATCCCAGTACCACATCACCTACAATATATCTCGGATGGCCCGTCGTTGAAAACGTATTATAAAGCATTGCCCCATGCGTAGATCCTGCCATATGAACGATTTTATCAAAGACCATAAATGTAAACCCTGCCCTATAGAAGACTAACTGAATAGGATTTAAGGTCCACTGCTGCCATTCAATGGATTTAACTGCAATATATCCTACTGCAATTCCAATAACTGCTGCAACTACAGCAAATATTAAGAAATGCTTGAACTGCAGTCCCCTTGTGTAGTAAACTGTTATAAATACACTGATTAATATGGCCATTGTGGTGGTCCTGTAACCAGTAGCAGCGAACAACGCCAGCCCTATTACAAACAATAGATAATACCATCTATTGTGATATTTTGCAATTAATATGTTTATTGCAGGTAAAAACAGAATATAAGAAACTCTCCAGAGATCATTAGTTGCCTTCGCTTTAAGGTAACCACTTAAAAGAGGAATTCCTCCCAATAAATAAGTGTTTAGAAGTTCCAGGAATATTGCAATTAAAACAACTGCAAGTAAGACTTTTTCATTCAAAATAACATTGAGCTTAGAATTTTGCAACTTATCCTTAAGCTTGTCCTTTGAAATATTGCCTGTATTCAATTTAGGCATTAAATTATATTTACCAATAATTTTAGGAGTAAGGGCACCTATAACAAAGAATAATGACCCAAAAAATGCTGCAAACAGCGTCTCACCAGATACAAAATCTAAACCTCTTAAATGATATTGATATGCAACGAGTGCAAGTGATACATATAAAACAATCCCTATTATTACAAGATATGGTGAAAATATATCTACGTTTTTAACTTTCATGATTTTTCCATGCCAATTTTTTTAAGTTGAATTAAATGATAATCCCCTTTTAACGCTCATGACTATGCTATATGAATTACTTGTTTATATTTATAAATATAATCTAATAATTTAAATAAAACCATTAAATAACCAATATATAAAAATCGAAGATTTTTATTGTTTGCAAAACATAGTTTTGCAACCGCAAAAAAAACCTTTGGTTTTTGCATGTGAAAAATCTTAGATTTTTCAACACATAACATGCCCCAAATATTTTGCACACGAAACATGAGCATTTTTAAAATATACACTTTCTTTATCTGCATTCTATAAAAAAGTTTGGTGAAATTTCAGTCTTCTCCGGCACTTCTGGTAAAGTTAGAGGCAAACTGAGGGCACGCTGCAACATGGGTATGTACATAGCTTGCAACTGTGTTTTTACTCATAAGCCCGTCCAGTGAATTTTCTATACCTTTTCCCCTGAGAATTTTAAATGCATATTCAGGTTTACCGTTTACCAGGACTTTAGAGTAATGGAACTCATGACCTCTGAAGACATCACCCTTTTTTGTAATTATATTATCTTTTTTAGTCTCAGAAATTACATAACTTAAACCCTGAACTTTTTTAGTCATTACTGAATCATAATTGAAAATTTCACACATTTTTTTACCGTTTATAGAATTTGTAAGGTACATAAGCCCCCCACATTCAGCATAAATGGGGTTCCCATCTTCATGGAATTTAAGGACAGACCTTCTCATAGATTCGTTCTGCTCAAGTTCCTTTGCAAAAATTTCAGGGTATCCTCCCCCAATATATACTCCATCCACATCAGGAAGTTCTTCATCCTTAAATGGACTAAATGGAACTATTTCTGCATTGTTAGCTTTCAGGGATTCTATATTTTCAATATAATAAAAGTTGAACACTTCATCCATGGCAACTCCAATTTTAACCTTTTTCTTGTTTCCTTCCTGCCATGTGCTTTCCCTTCCTTCAGGCAGCTTTTCAGCATTTTTCATTATAGAAATAAGGGCATCCATATCTATATTTTCCTTGATAATTTCTCCCCATTTGTCAATGTAGCTCAATAAATTTTCACGTTCTACTGCAGGTACAAGTCCAAGATGCCTTTGTTCCACCTTTATTGCATCATCTCTTTGTATTCCGCCAATTACATCTACACCTGCCAGTTTTTCGACCGCTTCTTTAGTTTTAAGGTAGTGGTTTTTATTTTTTACCTGGTTTAAAATTACCCCTTCAATTTTAATGGTTGGATCCAGTGTTTTAAACCCGATTACAACTGCAGCTGCGCTTTTTACAAGACTTCTGGAGTTTAAAATAAGTATAACTGGAGCATCAAGTGCTTTTGC
>DADN01000002.1:3151-3322 GCA_002509665.1 Methanobacterium sp. UBA8 | reverse complement strand
CTTTATCCACACCTTCAAATTCAAGTATGTTTTTATTATTAGAACTTACAATTCCAATACCCTTAGCACAATCTAATGTACTGCCTCCGCCTAATGCAATTATGGCATTGCATTCTTCATTTTTATACACTTCAGCCCCTTTTATTATATCTTCTTCCTTTGAATTAGGCG
>DADN01000002.1:0-3098 GCA_002509665.1 Methanobacterium sp. UBA8 | reverse complement strand
AGCATACCTGCCGGCTAAAAGTCGAGCGTCCAAACCAAATACAAGTTCCGGAGCAACAAATTTTCGAAGTTCCATATTTTGAATATTCATAACCTGCCTCTTTTAGCTTGATAATCACTTTAACTCCTTAAAATATCCAAATAAATTATCAAACTGCTTAACACTTAAACAATCATAATTTTCTATAATTTTCTGTATTTTTTCACATATTTAAAAATTACACATTACATGCTACAATTTATTAATAAATGGGATTATTTTAACTATAACTTAAAAAAAATGACAATTAATAGCATATTAGAGTCCAGAAAGTCCCTATTCATACAATTAAAAGGAAGAATTTAAATAAATATAAAGAGATAATTATTAATCTATATGAATTATTTTTAATGTTTAAAAGGGTATAAAAATGGAAGTAAAATGTGAATACTGTCAAATGCCAGGCGCTTATGGCAATTTAATTTATGAAACAGAGCACTGGATGATTTTTCTTGCTCCAAGCCAGAGATTCCTTGGAACAGGAGTGGTTGTGCTTAAAAGACAATGCAATAAATTAAGCGACCTGGAAAGTGGTGAATGGGATGAATTTACTGAAATTGTAGAAAAATTAGAAACTACTTTAACCAAAACATTCCATCCAACACTTTTTAACTGGAGCTGCTTCATGAATAAAGCATATAGAGATGATCCGCCTAACCCTGAGATTCACTGGCACTTCATACCGCGTTATGCTCACAAGGTTGAATTTGAAGGTATAACTTTTGAAGACCCTGATTTTGGATACATCCCCCAGCCGATAGAAAGGAAAGTACCTGAAGACATCATGGCAAAGCTCATGGATGCAATTAAAGGAAATTTATAAAACTTAAAATTAACTCAATTTATGGAACCACGAAAATAAAGTCAGTGTAATAAATATATAGATTCCAAACCACAAAAACAACATTTTTGAGGAAAAATCATGAAAATAATCGACCAAATGCAGAAAGAAAACATAGATACTCTACTCATCTTAAATCCAAATAATATAAATTATTTAGCAGGTTTCATGCCGTCGGCTGCATCAATTTTAATAGTAAAAGATGAACCTGTACTTTTAACCAACCAGATGGATATGGAAGACGCTCTCCTAAATTCAAAAATTCCTGTTGAAGAGCTAAAACCCATGAAGGAACTTAAAGAATCATTAAACGGCACCATTGGACTTGAAAGCTCAATGAACATTGAAACATTTGAGAGGCTGAAAAAAGACTCCTCATTTGAAACCAAAATTACTGACATTGTTGAGCAGATGAGAAGCGTAAAAACTAATGAAGAACTGAAAAACATTGAAAAAGCACTTGAAATTGCAGAGAATGCATTTAAAAGCACCGAATTTGATGATAGTAAAACCGAGAATGAAATTGGGGCGGAAATAGAATACAACATGAGGATCGAAGGCGCGAAAAAAGCTTCTTTTGATACTATTGTCGCGTCAGGGAAACGTTCTTCACTCCCCCATGCAGATGTGTCCAGCAATACCTTAGAAAGGCCAGTAGTAATTGATTGGGGTGCCCTTTACAACAATTACTGCTCTGATACCACAAGGACAATTATAGAAACTGAAAGACATGAAGAAATATTTGACATAGTACTTGAAGCCCAAAAAAGCGCGATTGCTGCCATAAAACCTGGTGTTAAAGCTTGTGAAGTAGATAAAGCTGCAAGAGATGTGATTACAGAGTATGGATACGGAGAATCATTCATACATTCAACCGGTCACAGCGTAGGTCTTGAAATACATGAAGGTCCTTCTTTATCTAAACGTGACAAGACAACAATTGAAAAAGGCATGGTTATAACTGTAGAACCTGGTATTTATCTTAAAGATGATTTTGGCGTGAGAATTGAAGACATGGTACACATCACAAATAAAGGGCGTGTTTTAAACAAGCTTGATGCGAAAATAAACATTTAAAACAAATTAATGCATTATGAAAAAAAATGAAATCATGACAGGATCATGATTTGACTATTATTTTTATATTCTAATTTTTGAACAAATCAATGCTTTTATATTAGTTGATAATCTCTTCAACTTCTTTTTTCGCTTCCTTGGCAGGTTCAAAATCAGGATTTAATCCAAGGGATTTATTGTAACATTCTAACGCTTCATTATATTGATGGAGCTGCTGATTAGTTTTACCCTTGTAATAATATTTTTCTTCCAATGAGAGCCTACTGCTTTTTAATGGCATAGCGCTTCTTCTGGTTTTTTCCATATAATATGGAATAATGCCAACTATACCATCCAACATAAAGTAAATACCCAAAATAGCAGGAGCTAGTAACTCTCCATGAGTTAGTAAACGTGGACTATCACTAAAAGCCCATAATGAACAAACTATTAAAAGAACACCTGCTGCAAGTCTAGACTTACTTTTTATTTTCATTGAATCTCCCCAATTCACATTATTATACAACTTAGTCCGTTTAAAATAACTCCTCAACCTCTTTCTTCGCTTCCTTTGCAGGTTCAAAGCCAGGGTTTAATTCAAGAGCCTTCATGTAGCACTGTAATGCTTCACTGTACTGGCAGAGCTGCTGATTGGTCTTGCCCTTGTAATAGTATCTTTCTTCCGCTGGAAGCATAGTGTTTCTTGACGGTTTTTTAATCCATTTCTTCAATGCCTCTTTCTGCTTTTTATCCTCAAATTTGTATGAGAATAAGTACGCAAAAATATAACCCGCTAAAAATATTATGAATAAAACAAACAACCAGATATAACGAAAATGGGACTGGAGAAGCAGCGGTATAAATGCAATAATTGCAGTAACTCCGCCCATTACATATAAACAAAACCGCACGTCATTTGAAGTTTTCCTCTCTTTTTGATACGGATCCTCTTNNGCTTTAATTGCTTTTTGATAATGATCTTCTTTAATTTGATATCCACAGTAGTAACATCTCGTTGATTTTGCACTTATCTTACTTCCGCAGTTAGGACAGTAGATCCAACCCATTTCATCATCTCTAAAACTTAATTTGACAGATATTAAAATCTAGAGCTAAAAATAAAAAGAAATTAATATCTACCTGTTTTAAAACTAAATTTGTA
>DADN01000093.1 GCA_002509665.1 Methanobacterium sp. UBA8 | reverse complement strand
AATGTGAAATAAACTTGAAAAAACTATTTTTAAAACTTATTAGACAAAAATAACTACGAAATATCAAAAATAAACATGATATAAATTATTTCGTAGTATTGGGCTAATTTTGGGGGCCAATATTTAAAAATTAAATTGGAGGAAGTAAATGTCTAACTGGCTAATGAGTTTTAGAAATTTAAAAAGACGCCGATTACGTACTGTTTTCACGATATCTGGTATACTGGTTGGTATAGCTTTAATGGTTGTTTTACTTGCTATGCTCAATGGTATGGACACTAGATTAAATGAACAGGTCAGGGGATTAACTGGGGCTGATCTTACTGTTTATAATTCCACAACTCAAAGTGGAGGGGGACAGGGATCTCAATCATTCCTAATTCAACCATATGATAATATAAATGAAATAAATGCGGAGACTGTTAAAAATATTTCAGGTGTTGATGCAGTATCTTCAACATTAACCTTTAACGGATTTGCAAAAAGCTCAAATAATGATACTCAGCTTCGGATAAATGGAATAGAACCCGATTCATATAACTATGTGGCAGGAGGTATAAATGTTGTAAACGGCTCTTCATTAAAACAGGGAGATGATAACTCGATTGTAATTGGAAAGTCAGTAAGTACTGCCCTTGGAATGGGGATAGGTGATAAAATTTCCATTGGCCGTAATGAGAAAGATACCAGAGACTTCACTGTAGTGGGAATATATGAAACAGGTATGGGGATAATGGATGCTGCAGGATATATATCTTTAGATGCAGCTCAAAATTTAACGGGTAAAGAAGGACAGATTTCAAATATCCAGGTTAAAACAAAGGATCCAAATGAAGTAGATGAAATTACAAATGTAATACCTCAAAAAGTTCATGGAGTTAAAGTTATCACTCAAAAATCAATAATTCAGAAAATGACAGATATGTTAAACACTATTCAGATATTTGTCAGTTCTCTTGGACTTATTGCCCTTCTTGCAGGAAGTTTTGGCGTAATAAATACTATGTTAATGTCAGTTTATGAAAGAACCCGTGAAATAGGCATATTAAAGGCCATAGGCTCTAGAAACACAGTGATAATGAAAATGTTCCTCATTGAAGCAGTACTAATTGGAGTAATAAGCTCAACTCTGGGATGTGTTTTAGGAACTATAATAATATACACTCTGCCTTTAACAAACGATATTATGGCACCTATAATCAGTCCATCAATTATAGGAATTGCGATGGTACTTGGAATTGCAGTAAGTACCATTGCAGGGATTTATCCTGCATGGAGAGCTTCTAAAATGAATATTGTGGAGGCAATTAAAAATGTCTGAAAATATCTTAAAGACAGTTGATCTATCCAAAACATACAGAAGAGGAAAGGTAGATGTCCATGCATTAAAAAACGCCAGCATAGAGATAGATAATGGAGAAATAGTTTGCCTGGCAGGGCCGTCTGGATCAGGAAAGAGTACTCTTTTAAATCTTCTTGGCGGGGTAGATAAACCTACTTCCGGTAAGATCATAATTAATGGTAATGACCTTACAAAAATGAGCGAGAATGAACTTTCAGACTTTAGGTTAAAAAATGTGGGGCTGATTTTTCAATTTTTTAATCTTATCCCCACATTAACTGCAAAGGAAAATGTTGAATTCCCCCTGGTGCTTGCTAATGTTCCAAAAGTTGAAAGGGAGTCCCGGGCAGTTGAATTACTGGAGCTGGTGGGTCTAGGGCATCGTGTAGATCATAAGCCTGAAGAATTAAGCGGGGGAGAACAGCAAAGAGTGGCTATTGCAAGATCATTGGCAAATAATCCTTCAATTATAATTGCTGACGAGCCTACTGGGGATTTAGATTCAGATACATCCAGTAAATTTATGGATCTTGTTGAAGATTTAAATAAAAAACGAGGCCAGACATTTATAATCTCTTCACATGATTCTATGATTATTGAAAGAGTTCCAAGGGTTTACATGATTAGAGATGGAAAAATCAGTAATTAATTTCTTTTTTTATTTTTTGATAGAATCTTCAATTTTTAAGATGTGTTAGGCTATTTACAAAAAATTGATTATACATATCCTAAATATTGTTTGTTACCTATTCTATACTTTGAAGATCACATAATAAATTGGGGATAGTGAAAATATGGAAAAAAGACCATTTTTAGATAAAAATTCTAAGCCTACTGAGCAAATGCTACAATCTAAATTTGGAGAAACATATACTTATTATGAAAACCTGATGAATATCAGTGATTCATTTTCAAAGGATTGGAACTTCTCAAAGAGCAGCGGCTGGATGTTGAAGGTGCATGATAAGAAAAAAGCATTGTTCTATTTAATCCCACTTGAAAATGAGTTTAAAATTAGTATGGCAATAAGGGAAAATGAAAGAAAAGCTTTTTTAGACCATGATGAATTTAAAACAATTCATGACGTGATTAACTCCTCCAAAAAATACAGAGAAGGTTATGCGTTACGGTTTAATATTAAAAATGAAGCAGATTTTAAAATCCCCGGATTGTTAATTAAAAGATTGACAACATTTAGGTCATAAATACAATCTTAGGAATAATCTTAAAGTGTAAAGGAGAATTTAAATGATTACCCACATAGTTCTGTTTAAATTGAAAGATGAAAGCGCGGAAAGCATTGAAAAAGCTAAAAATACTCTTATGGATATGGATGGTAAAATTCCAGAATTGAAAAATATTGAAGTAGGTATAGATATCACCCACTCGGATAGATCTTATAATCTTGCTCTTATGACGAAATTTGATAGTTTAGAAAGTCTGGAAGCTTATCAAATCAATCCATTACATGTTGGTGTATCAAAATACATGGTTTCTGTTAGTGCATCCATAGTAGCTGTGGATTTCGAGTCTTCTTAGGCGTTTTGTGAATATATAATGTAAGGTGAGATCAGTGTTGCCAAGATGTAAAATAACAGTTATAAAGAAAAATTTGGATTCAGAATTAGCCGAACAGTACTGTCAAAATGAGGTTACTTCATGTCCTGCATTTTCAGAAGGGCAGGAATTCATTACTGGATTTGAAAAACCTGAGGGGTTTTGTGATTGGGCATGGAACGATATCCATAAATTTGTGACAGTTTTGCTCTCTGGAGGTAATTTCTCCAAAGGTATCTTTGAAGGGTGGATGAAGGAAGATAAAACTATGATAGCTTGCTGTACTGATGCCGTTCGGCCGGTGACTTTTAAAATAGAAAGAATTGATGAATAAAATCAATTATTTAT
>DADN01000308.1:3162-5290 GCA_002509665.1 Methanobacterium sp. UBA8 | reverse complement strand
AAAATAACCATAAACTCATTGAAATAGAGGATGAAACTGGGAGTGCTACTGTTTTAATCCACAATGAAAACCATGAAGTCTTCCAGCAGGCAGAAAAAGTAGTTAAAGACGAAGTGATTGGCATTATAGGTAGCAGAAAGGGTACCTTAATTATGGCCAGTGAGCTGATAAGTCCCGGTGTACCGCGCATTGATGAAAAACCAATGGACTTTGCCACTGTTTTTTTGAGTGACATTCACATTGGAAGCTCCACTTTCCTCAATGACGAGTTCGAGCGATTCATTCACTGGATCAACGGAGATTTTGGGGATGATGAACAACGCGAAATTGCCAACAACGTGAAATACGTAGTGGTGGCCGGTGATATAGTGGATGGAATTGGAGTTTACCCCCACCAGGATAAAGAACTCACCATAAAAGATATTCACCAACAGTATGAGGAAGCAGCAAGATTATTCGGTGATATAAGTCACGTGAAAGTTATTATAGCCCCTGGAAACCACGATGCCAGTCGACTGGCAGAGCCACAACCAGCCATCCCTGAAGATTATGCTAAAGGCCTTTATGATCTCAAGAACCTGGAATTTGTGAGTAATCCTGCTCTGGTAAGCCTTGACGGGATTAAAGTGCTCATTTACCATGGTCGTAGCTTTGATGATATGGCCATGACAGTGAAGGGAATGAGTCACCAGCAATCGGATCTCATTATGAAAGAACTCCTGGAAAAACGACANNATTGAAGAAATTCCCGATGTTTTCCACACTGGACACGTACATATTAACAGTTACAAGAGATACAAAGGAGTGCATCTCATTAATAGTGGAACATTCCAGTCCCAGACCGAGTTCCAGAAGATCTACAACATCATACCCACACCTGCCCAGGTGCCTGTGATCAATAACGGTAGTTTTAAAATGCTTGATTTCAGTTAAAAGGGATTAATCAGGTTCAATATGATGAATGTAAAATTAGGATTGATTATGAATGATTCAAATTTAACCACTAGATTCGAATTTAACCATCTGAATCTGATTCGAATTTAACCAAGTATTTTCAAATTAACCAGCGGTATGATAACCTGTTAAAAACAAGGAGTATTAGTAAATGAATCAAAGCCCATTAACCACGGAGATATGTGAAATTGCCCATTATCTTTACAGTAAAGGATTGGCACCAGGGAAATCTGGGAATATAAGTGCTAAATTCCATGATATTGTAGCTATAACTCCCAGTGGCGTTTCATTAGGACATGTTTCCGAAGATGAAATAGTCATGGTGAATATGGATGGAAAAATATTGACTGGTAAAAATCCATCATCAGAACTTATGCTTCACCTGGAAGTTTATAAAAATAAAGATGTTAATGGAATCGTTCACACCCATTCATCATACGCAACTGGTTTTGCAATGTCCGGAAAGAAAATTGAAAGATTAGAAGGTTTTGGTGAACGAAACAACCCTTTTTTAAAAATGGTTGATTATGCTCAGCCAGGAACTGTGAAACTAGCCCAACTGGTTGGTGAAGGTCTTAAAAAAGAGGATGTAGTAATTCTGGAAAATCATGGAGTGGTGGCTACTGGAGAAAACCTTTCTGAAGCTGTTCTTCTAGCAGAATTCGTGGAAGAAACCGCGAAAACTCAGTTTGTAGCTCGAGTTTTGAGTAATATGGAATTTTAATTTGTTATTTTCATAATTAAATTATTTTTTATGGATCTACTTTTAATGAATTATGGTTTTTATGAATTATTTTATTTAATATTTTAAAATTAATGAGAAAAAAGAAGATAAAAATAGAAAAGAGGTGGAAAACTACAAAAAGAAGATAAATAATTGGTTAATTTATCTTTTTTGTAAATTTCATTTAATAGTTTCTGACTCAGATTGTCACTTTGACCTTAGATTGTCTTAAAAGTCTCTACTTGTTTTGATTAATTGTCTTAAAAATAATTTATCTGACAAAAACAAGTTAAAAACAGGTTCATGGAAGTTGAAAAAACAACAACCATCCAAAAAATTAGTTTTTATTTAATTTTATTCGCGAACGGATTCTAGTTCACTTAGAACATTCCAAATAAGGGTTCTTGCATGTATTGGGATGTTTGGATCGTTGCTTATCTCATCTAAAAT
>DADN01000308.1:1254-3015 GCA_002509665.1 Methanobacterium sp. UBA8 | reverse complement strand
TTATCCAAGTTTGTTTATATCTTGAGCTTTAAAAAGGTTTTGGTTAGAATTTTTAAAAAAGGACTTATAATCATTTAAAAAGTCTTTAAAGACAGTAAATAATTTAAAAAAATAAATAAACTATAATAATAAAGTTATATCTTGCTTAATCAATTGAAACTGCAATTGCAACTGTAACTCCATCGTATGCAGTCTTTTTCAGAATAAGACGTGATTTTATTCCGGCTTTAATGAGAGACACCGGTTCACAAACTCCCTGCACCCCAAATTCACGCTGCACTAGAGGCGAATGACTACAATCATCATGATTAAATTCAGCTATTTCGTTTAAAGATACTATTTCAAGATTTAATCCAGATTTAGAAGCAGTATCAATAATACCTTTCTCATATTGTTTTACATCAGCCGTTGCCAGGGCATCCAACCTCTCAAATGGTAAGTGAAGATGCTGAAGAGCAGATCGGATAGCAAAAAACACTTGTTCACCAGTTACTCCCTTTTTACTACCCAACCCAGCCACTATTCTTTTAGGATAGAGATCTAACTCATTATTGGATTCTTTACCCGGTAAAGAAACTCGAATGAAATATTTATCCCAAATGTGAATATGATAAGAATTTTTTACATAAGGATGATTCTCTAAAAATTTAAATCGTGAAGGCAGGTATAGATCAACCTTACCATCTTCCGCAATTAACTGGTTGACCTCTTTGATAAGATCAGCTTGGTGAATATCTAACCAGTATTGATTTGCCAGTGAATCAACACCCATTCTGCATTTCAAATCTGTAGCTGTAGTTATAACTGGAACAGCACCAATAACACCGGCTATTTTAATTGAAAATTGATTGGCCCCACCCAAATGACCAGATATTAAACTGATAACGTGTTTCTTATTTTCATCAACCACCAGTACTGCAGGGTCATTTAACTTTGATTTTAAGAGGGGACATGTAAGTCTGACCATTATTCCAGTGGCCATTATGGCAACCCAGCAATCATAGTTATTAAAAGATTTGTTCATAGTTTCTTTAACGTTTTTATGGAACAAATCAACTTTAATTACTGTGGGATCATTCTTTAAAACCAATGCCATATCACTGGCAATTTTTTGCCCTTGATTAGTCACGCTTATAATTGCAAATCTCATAAAATCACATTTTGAATATAAATAATGGCGATGAAATTCTTAGATGAAATTCTCTCTTAATTTATAATTCTGTTTTTTTAAAGAATTTTAAGAATATTTAGTATTAGTTTTAGTAATAGTATTTAGAATTTTATTTGATTTAATTTATTATTTGTCATTTACTGCTTCTTGCCAGAATCAATCATTTAAAGATCAATGGAAAAATAGAAATGTGAAAATTAAAATTATAATTAAAATGAATAAAAATAGAGTAATGGTGATTATAGTTAATTTAATGGCTTTTTTAATCATTCCAGGCTTTAATTCGTTTTTAGGATAACCTAACTTGTAAACCCCGGGTTTAATTAATTGAATGCCAAGAGATCCAGCAGCAGCGGCCATTGAATAACCAGAGTTGGGGCTGGGAGTACTACGCGCATCACTTAACATAACCTCCCATGAAGATCTATAATCAAAACCANNTAATTGAGAATATCATCTAAACGGGCAGGAAACCATCCGATATCAATGTTTTCCGGATTCTTATAACCTATCATTGCATCTAAGGTGTTCACTACCCTGTATGACACACCAGCAAATACTGCCAGGATAATTGGGAATTGATACCATGA
>DADN01000308.1:0-1131 GCA_002509665.1 Methanobacterium sp. UBA8 | reverse complement strand
GTGATGTTTTCAGTGAGAGTTTCAATAGCTGCAGATACAACATTCTCAGAAGATAAATTAGAAGTATTTCTACTGACTAAAAATGAAACAGATTTTCTACCTTTTTCTAAATCTTCATTAATGTTCAAATATACGTTGTTAACAAAATTCACCAGAGATCTGATTGCAAATGTTGTGGAAAGAATAAAGGAAGCCGCCAGTAGATAGAAAATGTAATTAAATGATGAAATATACAGAATAATGGAAAAAAGTGCAGTAAACATAATTATAATTAACATAGTCATTATCAAACCAGAAAGCCGATTTTTAGTTTTAGATGTTGTTAAAAACAGACCCTTGAGTTTTTCTATAGATTTGCCAATCCAGACTACGGGATGAAGCCGTGAGGGAAGTTCACCTAAAATTAAATCAATTAAAACAGCTGCGACTATGACTATTAAGAGTTCAATTGTTAGTAGTTCTATCTGCTGCATTAACTTATCCTCATTAAATTAAATGAAAGGAAGAATTAATTTAATATTGCTTATTTATCGCCTAAACTGATTAAAGTAAAACCTATTTTATAATTTAGATCAATTATTTTAGATCAATTATGAAATAAAAATATAACATTGAAACTATTTAATGAAACCATTTAATTTCGGCTATTTTCTATGAATTATTTTAATTTTGTAAGGATTACACTAATACATGAATATTTTCATGAATTATAATATTTTAACATATTAATAGTTGAATTTGTTTCAAGTGTTGTGATGGAAGTATGAGTAAGACACCCATTTCAAGTGTAAAATTTTTCCAGTATCAACCTGAAAAAATCAAAAATAATCAGGATCAATAAATAAAAGATAGTGAAAGTTAACATTGTGATAAATAGAATAATTTTCATCAGAAAAATCAGATAAAAAGGGAGTAAGACATCAGTTTCAAGTGTAACTTTTTTGAGATCAATTGGGTGAATTTTAAAAAAATAGTAAGAGATCAACTTCAAGTGTAAGCACGTGAAATCAATTTTTTCAAAAAAGTGAAACATCAATTGCAAGTGTATTATCCAGATGGATTATCATGTTGTGATTATTGTTCAAGTAAAGTGAATAATTTAGAATGTGAGAGATCAATTTCAACTGTAAA
>DADN01000177.1 GCA_002509665.1 Methanobacterium sp. UBA8 | reverse complement strand
AATATAAGTCAAAAAATAAAATGAATTGAGGAAAATATAAACAGTAAAAGTAATTAAAAAGTAGAAAATTAGTTAATAAACAAGGAAAGTAACAAGAAAAGTAAATTAAACATGTTAAAAAAACTTTATTTTAAAACGTTTTTTTAATTGATTTAAGGGGAAGAAATCCCGGCTTCCCCTGTCTCATAGGACAATGTATCAAAAGTTCTGTAAATTCGTTTTACACATGATACATAGGTTTTTAGGCTAAAATCTGAACGTAACTTCGATTTCTAGCCGGATTTTTACGGATAAAAGCTCTCGAAGGGTATTTTATATTCAGATTTAAATAAAACCTGAATTACGAACATTTTCTATAAAGGTTCGTATTTTGAGGTATTTTTGGAGTTTTTGACAGGAAAAACTGATTATTTCCTGCTAAAATCCGAACGTTCTATACGAAAAGGTTCGTATTAAAGTAGGATCTTATCCTAAAACTCATAATTAATTCTCTTAATTCTCGAATCTTGAACGACCAATCGAGTTTCCTATCATGAAAAACGTTCTGAGACTTTCATTGAACTGAAAGTCAAAACTGGTTTTGTGATAAGTCCATAATAAGGTAGAATCAACTAAAACAATGAGACATTTATAGAAAGCAGTTTTCAGCTTTCAGTAAAGTAGTTCTGAAGTGTCTTTTATAGATGTCTTTCATAATAGCAGTTAATTTTGTAAAGTTTATCTATGTTTAAATTCTCTAATTGTGCATTATAGATCAGATTTGGATAAGAGATTATTATGAAGATTTTAGAAAAGAAAAATTTTATTAAGGAAGAAAAGAAAAAAATAAATAAAGATAATCCTTATGCACTTGCAACTAAACAAAGGATACTTTTGGTAGTGGAAAAAAAGATAGCACTAAAATTTGTAATCGTTTCATTATTATTTCTTGTTTTCATTTTTCTTTTAAATTATTTCTTTGATAATCATTACTTTAATATTCTAATGGGAAGTTGGATAAGTGATATTTACATAAAATATATTAATTTTCCTTTATCTGATCCAGATTCTGCGAGATATTTCTTCAGTTCAATACCACAAACCTTGGCTGCTTTAATAGCGATATCATTTACTGTTTTACTAATTTATCTGCAAATAAGCACAGACAAATATTCAATTCACACAGTTCGTTCACTATTTGATGGTTTTGATGCAATTGCAGTTTTAAGTGTATTCTTAATAACAATACTTTATTCTCTATATAATCTCGCTCTCGTAAGAAAAATGGAGGTTACACAATATCCTTGGGATACTGAAATAAAAACAATTTTTATATTGTCAGTTATTTGCTGCCTTGCATTAATGTTATTTTTTTACAGGATAATACATCAATTAACTCCTGAAATTTTCATAAGACAGTCTTGTAAAAGAATGAAAGATGCCTTTATTTTAAACTTAGATTTAACACAATCACTCTATATAAAAAACAATTTTTACGCTAAAGAAATAATCAAAATAAATAACATTGAAGAGTCTTTTTTCTTTGGAGCTTTTGATTCTGTTGACTATATATACAATGTGAAGTCGTCAAAAAGGGGCTTTGTTGAAGATATAGACACATCTAAAATTGAAAAATGCTCGAAATTGCTTTCTTCAGTTTCTGATGACTGTAGGTTAATTCTAGTAAAGCCAATAACAAGTAAAATTACTTCAACGTCAAATATTTTAGGACAAATAAAATGCCCTGATGAAAGGATTTCATCTAAAGTTGAAGGTTTGATTAATAAAGCATATAAGATAAATTTAAAAAATGATTGGATGCTAGCAGACTACAAAGAATTAGAGCCAATATCTTCTTTTGACGATACAGGCAATAAAGTTCTTTGAGAAAGGAGTGGTAGAAACAGCACTTGAAGAATACACAAATACAATTGTAGAATACATAAAAGTACGTAAGAATTTTGGATTGATGCCTACATATGAACAATCTAAGGGACTACGTATAGAAAGGAGTTTTTTAGAAGAATCTTTTTATCAACTTGAAAAAATGATGAAGCTTAGTATCAAAGAATCGGATGCTGATATTACAAAGCAAATCATTAATCATAACGCCATAATTGCTCGTGAAGCTATAAACTTTCAAGATTTCGAGACAGTAAAATACGCTATAAAATTCTATATATATTTTAGTTATAAATTAAAAGACGAGTTTATAAATGAAATCATACTTCAATCTCAAGGCTTAGCAAAGAAAATTCTATTTAATATAGATAGGGAAAAGTACGATATTCAATACTTAATAAGTTCAAAAAATATTCTAGATGATCTGTTCAATTTTTACGGGAAATTCACTAGAATTTTTGTAGATAAACAAAAAAAGTTTGCAATAACAAGTCTTGATAAGTGGTTGCAACTAAACAGTTATTTCGAAAGTTTTTTAAGTTATGATTATAGGCAATTCGGACTTGAGACAAAACTAAAAAACTTGAATGTAGAAAGTGATGAGTATAAAAACATTCAAAAGAAACTTTATATAGTTAATGAAAAGGAAAAATTGAATATATATCTTAAGGATTCTTTGGGGAATCTATTTTATTCAATAGGAACCTATACGATGCTAAATTTAGAATCAGGAAAATCTAAAATCGAATTTTCAGGACTAATATTTGACAAATTAGTTGATTACTTCAAAAAAAATAACTTAGACGTATTATTCTCTAATAGGACTTACGCATTTGCCTGC
>DADN01000307.1 GCA_002509665.1 Methanobacterium sp. UBA8 | reverse complement strand
TCAAGTTAATATTAAATTTAAAATATATTATAATGTGATTAATAAAATAAAATTTAAATAATCTAAAATGGTTAATATATTCTAAAAAATATTTTGGGTGAATTTATTATAACCTTAAAGTTAATAAATCAGTTATCTTTAAATTTAATCTAAACATTATAATATTAACGGTGATTAGATTCATCATGTGATTANNGGATTATATAGGCCGGTATTTATTTTTAAAATACCATAATCTAAATTTTATATAATTTTAGATTAAGGTCTGTGTAGCTTCATTAAAACAGTATTTTATTTGAGACTTAAATACAATTAAATACCAAAAAATACATACTAACCATCACTACCATTCCATTTTAATGGATACATGGTTTGTTTTAAAAAATCTGATTTCAAAAAATATTGGAGTAAAATGATGGATATTTTGTTGACTTATGACCAAATTCCATGTTATACTTTAAATTTGATGAAGGATACATTTAAATATAAATCACACCAACAATGAAGTTATAGGAAAGGTGATAATTGTGAGTGTACAAAAGAATGTGAATGTTTCAAGACCACTTGACGCGTTAGGTAAATCATTAAACTCCCAAGTATTAATCAAGCTTAAAGGCGGAAGAGAATTTAGAGGAGTTTTAAAAAGTTTTGACATGCACATGAACTTAGTATTAAATGATGCTGAAGAATTAGAAAACGGGGAATCATCCCGAAGATTAGGTATCGTGCTTATAAGAGGAGACAATATAGTTTATATATCTCCCGGATAAATCTAAAATTTAGATAACAAACTACTTTTGATATCTAATTTTAAAGATCGAATTTTGATAAATATTAACATAATTAAGGAGGATTAATAAATGAAGGGAACGCCATCATTTGGTAAGCGTAATAAAAAGACCCACATAAGATGTAGAAGATGTGGTAAAAATTCTTATCATGCAAGGAAAAAATATTGTGCAGCTTGTGGTTTCGGCAGATCCAGTAAAATCAGAAGTTACAGCTGGCAGAATAAAAAAATTACAGGATATAGGTTGAAATAGATGGATATTAAAAATCCGATTGATGTACGGATAATTGTAGAAGGTGCATCAGATGTGGAAAGCGTATCTAAAGCTATGAGAAATATAGCTTTAGGGGCTGAATACCACATTACCATATCCTCTATAATTCCTACAACAAGCTCCGTAATAGCAAAAAAAGCTGTAAAAGGGGCAGATATTGTTTTAATTGCAACTGATGTTGATGCTCCAGGGCGAGAACTTGCAGAAAAGTTCCAGAAGGTCCTGAAAGACGACGTTGGACATATAGAACGGATGAAACTTCCGTTTGGCCATGACGTTGAGTATATGGATCCATACCTTATACAAACTGAGATTAAAAATGCTATAATAAGGTCAGGATTAATTTCTATAGCTAATATTAAATTATTTAGAGAATTACAGGATAAATTAGAAGAATCTGAAAAAACTATTAAAGATTTATCCACAAAAAACAAAGATTTAGAAGCATTAAATAATGAACTTTCCACTGAAACTCAGAAGTTACAGGATGCAAATGATAAATCAAGTGAAGAACTGGAAAGTTTAGAAAATAAATACAACTCACTGCAAATTGAATTTAATTCAATAAAACATGAGTACAGCGAAGTTCAAAATAAAGAATTATTTGAAGCATTCTCTATTGATGAGTTATGGAAAGAAGTTTTTGATGAAAAGTTAGAAAATAGAGAACAGATTTATTTTATAAGTAATGAATTTAAGCCAGAAAATGTAATAGTCGGCCAGGACCGAATTGTTGCATTATCTAAGAAAGATGCAGTTGAATGGCTTAAAATAATCAAAGTAGTCCTAATTTTTTACGATTCTAAAATCGAAGAATTAAAAGAAGAGTTTGAGAAAGGAAAGATTTAATTTGAACTATTACAAAAAGATGTATTAAATCAAACCTTAAATAAATTCATTTTCATTATAAAGAGTTATCTAGAGAAAATCAGGAGAATTAAAATTGCGAGATAAATGTGGTATTGTAGGGGCTTATTCTCACAAAAAATCAAATAATATCTCAAGACCTATTTATTATGGTCTTTATGCATTACAACACAGAGGACAGGAATCTGCAGGTATATCAGTGCACAATGGAGAAAAAATGAGCACATATCGAGGCATGGGGCTTGTTTGTGATGTATTTAACAATGGAAATATCGAGGGACTTGAAGGCTATGTCGGGATAGGGCATGTGAGATATTCAACTACAGGTAAATCAAGAATAGAAAATTCACAACCATTTTTCAGTGAATTTGATGATGGAACAATTGCAGTTGCCCATAATGGAGATATTATCAATTCAATGGAACTGAGAAATGAATTAGAAGAGCAGGGCTACGAATTTAAATCCACCACTGATTCTGAAGTTTTATGCCACCTTCTTATCAAAAAATATCACAAAACTAGAGACATAATAAAAGCTGTTCAAGAAGTCTCTAAACGTTTGATAGGCTCTTATTCGTTGGTTATATTATTTAACAAGGATCTGATCGTTGTAAGAGATCCAATTGGAATTAAACCTCTTTCACTAGGAAAAGTCGATGATACAACTCTCGTTGCATCTGAAACAGTTGCCTTTGATGTAGTAGGGGGAGAGTATATCCGTGCTGTAAAGCCAGGCGAAATACTACTTATAAATGATGAAATAAAAAGTTTCAAAATGCCAAGAGAAGAGTCATGCAAACAAGCTCACTGCATGTTTGAATATGTTTATTTTGCACGTCCAGACAGCATACTTGATGATAAATATGTCTATGATGTAAGGTTAAAGATTGGAAAAGCACTTGCAAATGAATTTCCTGCAGATGCAGATGTTGTAATGCCCGTACCGGACTCAGCAATAACTGCAGCTATAGGCTATTCCAGAGAATCGGGATTACCTTATGGTGAAGGGCTTATAAAGAACCGTTATATAGGCAGAACTTTTATCATGCCAACTCAGGAAGAACGTGAAACTTCCGTAAGGTTAAAAATGAACCCTGTTAAAACAGAACTGGAAGGTAAAAAAATAGTTCTTATAGACGACAGTATTGTAAGAGGTACAACCTCTAAAGCTCTGGTTAACATATTACGGGAAGCAGGCGTTAAAGAAATTCATTTAAGAGTAGGATGTCCACCTATAATTTCACCGTGCTATTATGGAATTGCAATGGCAACCAAAAGGGAATTAATAGCATCTGATAAAGAGGTAGAAGAAATAAGAAAAACTTTAGGCGTAGATTCTCTTGCTTATTTAAGTGTAGATGCCCTTGTTGATTGTATAGGTATA
>DADN01000005.1 GCA_002509665.1 Methanobacterium sp. UBA8 | reverse complement strand
TTTATTATGTTGTCCTGGAAAATCACATTCCTGGAACCTTTTGAGCGCAGGCCTGAATTGATCCTTGTATAGATCTCATTTCCTGAAGCTTCTACGTCAACACACCTTTCGCAATAGAAACCATCGTGTCCAACGCCGTATATTTTGTTTCCAGAGACGGTTACATCTCTGGAGTCCAGAATCCTGACACCATCACCCATTGAATTTTGAATTTTCACGTTCCGGATTTTGACTTTTGAAGCCCTGTTTCCTCCAAATAGATTATGGTAACCTTTCCCATAAAGCACACTCTGCTTATCAGCCAGTCCATCAAACGTGAACCCTTCAAACAGATAATTTTCGCCAGAGAAACTGAAAACCGGTACCTGTGGTTTCCAGAGACACGTCGAAGCAGATGGTATTAGCTGGATGATTGCTTTTTCATCTCCGGTTATGGTCGTGCCAGGATGCAGCTGAATAGGAGTTTTGGCAGTAAATGTTGTCTTCGTTCCTGTTGTTTTGAGCTCTATTTCTTCGTATTTACGGCCATAGCCGACTTTATCAAAACTACTCTGAAGAACTGTTCCTGGTGTTAGAGTCAGTACGTTTGTCATATGTTATGCAGGTTCCCTGAGGTTGAAAACGAAAAAGGAATATTTTTAAACACCAACTTGATATGATTTTATAGTATTTGGTTAGTTGAGTGCATTTTGGATTTTAATCCTAAGACCTCAATTTGAAGTGTCCAAATAATTGTACTATTAATTTTTACACTTAAAATTTAATTTTAAGGTGATGTATGTGAAAGAATTTAGTTTAGAATCCCTTAATCATATTTTTGAAATGAGTGAATTTGAGCATTGCTCTTATGATAATATCGAAACAAATTTTGAAATATCTCCAGAAGATTTTCTTATATATGCTGAGTATGATTTGACGGCTAAATATGACCATCACTTAGTAAATTCACTATCTAATACTAAAAGAGCTATTGATTCCCAATTAGATTCCTTATTAGTTGGGTTTGGCTTATCTGAAAGATCAAAAAAGTTGAATTTTCCCAAAAAGATTGAATTCTTAAATAACATAGGGGTGATTTCACCCCGAATTTTGACCAAAATCAATAAGAAAAGAAATCTTTTAGAACATGAGTACAAGAATCCAAGCGGAGAAGAAGTTGAAGATGCATTAGATGTAGCTATACTTTTCATAAATTACACAAATAAATATCTGTTTCAGACAATTACTTATTTAAGCATTATTTATGAGGATGACGAAGGAAGGCGTTTAAATTCGATGGAACTAGATTGGATTAATGGAGAGCTTATCTTTTCATGCCCCTCGCTTGGAGAAAAAGTAGTAATAAAAGCCGACCAAACAAACTACGAGCAATATCTTAAATTTTACCTTAAAGCGTGTACAATCTTATTGAGGTAAATTTTGAGAAAACAATAGGAAGACAAAATATTCGATTATTTACAACTTGTGGTATCAATATTGAACTAAAGTAAACATTAATCTTGTAAACATTACTACTGCATGAGCTTTCTTTGTCAACGTGATCCGTTTATTCCCTCTTAGGAAGATCAGAAAAAATGAGTCACATAATATTGACAATAGATAAATTTTTTATATAATGTGCTCCAATTAATGTATGGTTCGTGGTAGAAAAGATAGAATTATTATATGAAAAGCAGTTAATAAAAACTGTAGGCTTATAGGATTAATACGAATTCTAAGATCTATTTTGATAAAAGTTTTTCCGCGAGTTTCTAAAAATGTAATGTTACGTGACTTAGATAACTTTACTAGATTTTCACGGAGAAAAAACATAGATGGAAAAAAATAATCTTAAGTCATTAAAAAGTAAAGAAAAAATATTTCATAATTCCAGAACGAACTTCAAAAAACAAGTGAATATAGTATCAGCATTATTAAGCATAGTTAATATAAATGAGACGACTAGAACTAAAGACTACTCTGATTTTTCTAAACATGAAACTGATACCATTAATAATGAAATAATTATTTTAAAATATAGAGTTGAAAGACTAGAAGAAGAAATCAAAGAGCAACATGGGCAAACTTATAGTTCAACAACTGGAAACAAGGGACTAGAAATAATAGTGCAAAATATCGCAAAATCTTCAACAGATATTGGTGATATTTCTATTGATGTAAAGAAAGAAATTATAGTCGAAAATGTTAAGCCTCTACTTGATATCGAGATAAATAAGTTAAAAACTGTTGTGTTAGAGAACAAGACAGACAATAAAGAAGAGATTCTAAACATTTGCGATGAAATTATTTCTATTAAAAAGCCAACTTATTCTTGGTTGAAAAATAAAGGTCAAAAGTTATTAGATCTATGTAAAGCAAAGTCAGAAAGTTTAGAAAACATTTCAACGATTTTACAAATTATATCTACTATTTTAAATATATTGAATTCAAGTGGTCAAATTATTTAACTTCTAGACCAATAACTTTCTTTTTTTCAGTCCTGTGGCCAACATGCGATTTCCGAGCAGACGCTACCTAACAATCCAAGTCATACGTTCTTAAACTCTAAAACCCCAATTTTGTACCTTAGATCATGTATAACAGCCTATTATTACCCATTATTGAAAACAAGTACATACCTAAACAGATAACTAAAAATATCAAAGCAAGTGGTAT
>DADN01000065.1 GCA_002509665.1 Methanobacterium sp. UBA8 | reverse complement strand
GTTTTTTCAGTCAGTGATAATGGAATAGGTATAGAAGAACAGTATACTCACCGTATTTTTGAAGTTTTTAAACGGCTGCATACCCTTGACGAATATGAAGGTGCAGGAATAGGTTTAGCAATAGTCAAAAGAATTATAGATCGCCATGGTGGGCGTGTTTGGGTTGAATCGGAATTCGGGAAAGGTTCAGTCTTTTATTTTACAATTTATCGCTAATCGATTATCTAAACTAATTTTGATAGTTAATACCTAAAAGTTAAGAATTACAATTTATAAGTTTTCTAAAGAGGATAACTCATTTATAAAGTTAGATTTGCTCCAGTTATCCTTATTTTGAGCCTATTTCGAAGCACTGTTTAAAACATTTTCCAGATACTTTTTGGTCCTTCCCTCAAATATACTCTTTTTATGCTTGACTATATCCTCCTAATTAAATTTTATTATCCATTTGGCATCTGAATCATGGTTTGAAGGTTAGATACAGTCTTTTTA
Source organism: Methanobacterium sp. UBA8 (assembly GCA_002509665.1). Taxonomy (GTDB): domain Archaea; phylum Methanobacteriota; class Methanobacteria; order Methanobacteriales; family Methanobacteriaceae; genus Methanobacterium_D. The sequence goes on along the minus strand of DADN01000065.1, from coordinate 3,102 downwards.
AGAGTTATCCTTACCATTCCAATATTTACGTTATCTTCTGCAAGTACTATTATCACATGATCTGGCCCAACTTCTTCTATAATAATTTTACCATAGTCTGTTTCAACTATCAATTTCTCAGGCATTCCAAAATCTATATTTCTAGCCATTTCAGTAACTGCACCCAAAACAGCAGCGCTTGTAGCACTTATAATAGACTCATTTTGATCCATTCGTCCGACAGGCATACCACCCATAGTTGCAAGTACACAACTTTTTACACCATTAATTCGCATTATAGGCTTTAAAATTTTTTCAATATTAAAATCCGGCTTTCCAATATTATAGTTCATCATAATCTCTCACCTCCAGTTATTTGCTGTTCCTATTTTCAATATTTGCAATGAGCGTTTCTATTACAAGATTCAAGTTTTGTTTTGTAACAGATGACGTGTTTATTACTGAAATTTCATCAGAAATTTCCAGTTCATTTCTTACAATTTCATGGGATAAATGCATAAGATCATCCTTGTTTACAGCTACAACATAGGGCACGTCATATTTTTTTATAAAAGTTATAAGTTCTTTATCAACAGGGGAGATACCAACAGTGGAATCAATCAAAAATATAGCCCCATTCATACCGTGAGCAAGAGTACTCCACATAAATGAGAATCTTCGGTGTCCTGGTGTGGCAAATAGTTGAATAAAATAATCAGCATAGTCCAGCTGAACAAAATCAAAGCTGTTTGTGATTCTTTCAAATTCCCCTTTCATAAGTAACTCTTTTCCACTTATAGTCTCAACAAAAGTTGTTTTACCAGCATCCAACGCTCCAAAAACAACAACTTTAATCATTTTCTTAGTATCAATTTCCATTTCTGCCAGTCCATTATCATTTTACTTAAATTAAAGTTTTATGAGTGTTACGGTTACGTTGCGGATTTACTCATAAAACATACATCGAACTGTTTAAACTCTTTTTACATGTGCATGGCATGCACCGTGTTCTTCTCTTTCACGTTTCCAGTCGTACATGTTTCCTGTAACTTTTTCAAATGCCATTAATGAGGTATTATAAAAAGGGCAGGAATGTTCTTCATCCACATTTTTGGCATCCATTTCTTCCACAATAGGCATGAAACCGCAGCCTTTCACTTTTATAAATGCTTCACCATCTTTTATTTCATAAGTCATGTCATCTAAAGCGTTATGTTTTAAAAAATATTCTTTGATAGATTCTAAACATGCTTCAGGACTGCTCATGTCGCCTCCATTTGCTTCTACTGTTTCATAAAATTTTTCAGCGACCTGCCTCCATATTGCAGTACATCCTGTACCAATAGTAGTCCAGAGCGCTTCTATAAGCCCTTCTATAATTATTGTATCTGGATCATCATTTTTCATTTAATTACCTCTTATCCCATTATTTTTGCTATTTCTTCAGATGTTCTTTCAACTTCCATCAATACAAGCCCAAGATTCACTTCTTTAGGTGAAAGTACAGCTAAAATTCCCTTACTACCTGCAAAAGAAAATGTAGCCTTACCAATACTTCCCTCAATAATAATCTCACCTAAATCTCCTCTACTCAATTCATCACAGGTCCTTTGAGAAGTACCTACAATCGCTGCACCCATTGCAGCTAAACGCTTCTCATCAGTGTCCTGCGATAGGACAGAAGCTATCATTAAACCATCGGGCCTTAAAAGAGCAGCACCAGTAACATCACCAGGAGCCCTCTCCAAAAGCTCATTCAAAATACCACCAATATCTTCGCGGATTCCCATTCTTTCACCTCAATTTAACTAATTACTAAAATTATGCTAAAACAACACATCCTTAGTCAATTGTTCAAATCCAAAATAATCATTTTTTTTAAGTTATATTTATTACTTAAAATTGCTTAAATTATGTTCTAAGTGCATTGAACTTATTATTAACCTCCCCCATAACTCATAATTGCCTTATTCTTTAAAGACCGTATATAATTCCGCCTCTATCTCACTATTAAATTTTTTGTAACTTTTAACCCCTTTAAAAGTTACAAATCACCCCTTTTAAACATTAAACCTAAAATAATGAATTAATGATAATAATTTTCACAAACCTGGTGAATTAATAAACATAATATAAATATTCAAACGTTTTCTAGACATTTTATCATTGAAATTAATGTATTAAACAGATCTCCTAATAAAAAAAAGCATGTTTTATGAGTGTTTCGGAGGAGGTAGGTTGATTGTTGCGGATTATCTCATAAAACCAGCGTTAAATCTACTTAAAGCCTTTTTACATGTGCAAGACAGGTACCATATTCCTGTTTTTCTCTCTTCCAATCGTACATGTGGCCTGAAACTTTTTCAATTGCAATTAATGATGTATTGAAGAATGGGCAGGAGTGTTCTTCATCTACATTTTTGGCATCCATTTCATCCACAATAGGCATGAAACCGCAGCCTGTTACTTTTATAGTTGCTTCCCCATCTTCTACTTCATATGTCATGCTTTCTAAAGCGTTATGAGTTAAAAAATACTCTTTGACAGCTTCTAAACTTGACTCATAACTGCCCATGTCGCCCCCATTTGCCTTTATTGTCTCATAAAATTTTTCGGCAACCTGCCTCCACATTACAGTACAACCTTCACCGAGAGTGTCCCAAAGTGCTTCTATAAGTCCTTCTATGATTATTGTGTCCGGATCATCATTTTTCATTTAACCACCTTCTCCTTTTCATTCAATTAATTTTAATATTCCTTTAATTCACCAAATTATACAGGGAATACGCTTCTGGAGTATACCTCATTTATAACTTCTGCAAGAGCAACATAAATTGCACTTAAACCACAGAATATGCCTTCATATCCAGCTATAGTACCTATTAATGCACTTCCAGTTATTTCTCCAGTCATAAGTAAGAAGAATAGAGCTGCAAGGCTTATAAATACTACTTGAAGTCCACGGTTTATTTTTAAAGTTGCGAAAAACATCACAAATGTAAAGAGTCCCCACATTCCGAAATAAGCTGCAAGAGAAGCACTATCTGCAGCAGGGAATACTGATGCCCCCAATCCCGGTAACACTAATATTAAAACTAGAGACCACCAGAAAAGACCATATGA
>DADN01000287.1 GCA_002509665.1 Methanobacterium sp. UBA8 | reverse complement strand
AGAATTATGCCTATAGATAAAGCAATTCCACCAACCAAGTTTAAAGCCAGAGCCCTGAAACCGTTGTTTATTCCTTCTTCATCCATATTGTATGAGATCAACACGAACGAACACAGAGTTGTTAGCTCCCAGAAAAGGAACAACCATCCCAGCGTGTCAGCCATTACCAGACCATTCATGGCTGCCAGGAAGAAGCTCATTGTAAAGTAAAATGTCTTTTGTCGGTGCAGATGTCTGTGCTCCTCATAAATATCCATATAACCGGTTGCAAATAATATAATCGCAGTACCGACTATATTGACAATTAATATCATTATCTGAGAAAATTGATCGATATTAAAAGAAGCACCTTCAGCACCTGGAACATTGGTATAAGTGTAAGCAAATAAAGCTGCTGAAATTATTCCTAGTCCAAGTGTAGGCCAGTTTTTATATTTTGCTGACACAGCAAGAATAAATAGTATTACCAGTACTTCGAGTATAAGGACAATGTTTTCAAACATTGCGAAATTTGGTTCACCAATCTGAACTACTCCAGTACCATCTAACACTAAATTAACTGATAAAGCTACTCCAACTATAAAAAAAGCCCAAGCAAGAATCTTGTATAGAGATTTGGGAAGGGCTACGAATAAAAGCGAAAACAGTACGGGTACTGCAATTAATAGCATAACAGTATTTTCTATCATACAGCGTCTCCTCCGATCTATTAATCCTCCGATCTGTTTATTCTCTGACTTATAATGCTGGAATTTACGCAACTGAAAAAACAGAATCCAATACTAGGACGTTTTTGTAACCTATTTTTTATAGTCCCAAATAGGTTACTATATTGATTTCCCAGTCCAACTGCGCAATTCCTGAGTATATAAGAATATGGATTAATATTCCACAAATATTATAGTATTCTTATATCAAAATCACAAGAAATAATAATATGTGAATAATGTCGATATAAATTCGACATGTTGCCAATTCTTAATATTACAAAGGCATATTTAAAGATAGTGATTTTCTTTTTACTTTTATATTACTAACGAGAATAATGGACAAAATAGCCCCTAAACATTGTTTTTTTCTTTTTATATAATTCTCGTTATAAATAATACTTAGTGCAAATAGATACTACCAAATAATTTCAGTACTACATAAGTAGTATAAATTAGCATGAACAAAGCTATATTTAAACATAGTGATTTTAATTCACTTTTATATTGCTCCTGAGACTCATTTATTGAATAACCTGTGAAAATCACAGTTTTAAATTAAAATATCTAAATAAAAAACAAATAATAATATCAAATTATTACAATAATTAATATAACAAGGTGGTATTTAAAGAAAGTGATTTTAACTTTATATATATATTAATATAAATATGTTATCCACATTACTTTTGTTATATCTTTACGCATTAAAAACATATGTGAAAAAGATAATGTTAGAAGAGGTATGTTTAACAATATGGAGAAGAAGCTGAAAGTGTATTTTATGCACTTCCGACAAACAGAGAAATTAAAGTATAAATGCTCATTCTAATAAAAATAGAGGGAGCCAATTCCCGGTAGGAATTTTAAAGTATTTTCCACTACCTTATCTAGAAGATAGGTTTGCAGCACAATAAGAATTACAATCACAAAGATAGGTAGTGGATAGTTAGAAGTGGAAGTTTTTAAAGTCTTCCCGTGAATAGAAAGGAAAAAAAGCCTAAAACGAAAGGCCCGGTTATTGGACGATGAGGAAAATCCTCATTTACTTCTGAATTTCTCTGGGATTACCGGCTTATTACAGCTTCTCACTTTTTAGAACATCTCCATATATTCTCCATGCTCAAGTGGAGGAAAAATAGTTACAGTATTGCATTGAACAGATATCCTGTAAAAATGATCGATACAGTAACAATTAAAACAAAAACCCCTATCAGCTTATTTTTAAGCACTTTTTTCAGAATTATCATTTCGGGAAGGGAAAGTGCAGTAACTGCCATAAGAAAGGCGAGAGCAGTGCCTACTGGAAGCCCTTTTTCAATAAGGCTTTCCACAATCGGAATCATACCCATAACATTTGAGTACAGGGGTACCCCTATAACGACCGCAATTGGGACGGCAAGCAAATTATCCTTCCCTGCATATTGTGCAAGTATACCTTCGGGAGCATATCCGTGAAAGATTCCTCCCAGAGTAACTCCGACAATTACATAAATCCAGACTTTTTCCACAATGTCTTTAACATTGTCAAAGGCAATAATAGCCCGTTCTTTTATACTTAGAGCTTCTGGCTTTTTGTTTTGGTTCCCTACTTTAATCTTGTAAACGAAATCAGCTACGTATTTTTCCATNNNNTTGATACTACATAGACCAGCGTTGCTTTTAATCCAATGGTAGCCCATAGTGCAGCAATTGCAGCTTCGTTTACTAAAGGGGAAGTAATAAGGAAGGAGAAAGTCACTCCAAGAGGGATTCCAGCTTCCACGAAACCAATAAAAAGAGGTACTGAGGAACAGGAACAAAAGGGCGTAACA
>DADN01000086.1 GCA_002509665.1 Methanobacterium sp. UBA8 | reverse complement strand
TTAATAGCTATAGTAAATTAGTGATTGATAGTACTAATCTGTTCTTATTTTAAATATAATTATCTTAAGTAAATATAGTAAATAAATTATAGAGGTTACTGAAGTAATGTGAACTTAATTAAGACTAAAATTGCAGGGATTAAAGCTTGGATTTATTTAAAAAAAATAAAAATTGAGTTAATTTATCCTTTACAGAACATGCTATCGTTTAACTGAAATTCTTCAGCTACCGGACAATCCGTGCAAACACACTCTTCAGTTTTCATGTTTTCTATGCAACTGGACCCCATTTTATGNNGAGTCATCACTGATCATACACACTGATTTCATGGTATCCATGGCATTTCCAGTTGTACAGAATGCTTTCATCTTCTCCATATCTGAACTACTCAAACAGTCCTCGTAGGCCTTGCAGGTGCTACAGATGCAGTTCAGCATTGCAGTTTTAGAGCTTTCCGGCATTTTACTCATTTCCATTTTAACCCCTCCACAGGTTTATCTAAAGTTATAACCTCTAGCTACATTGAGTTTTATTTTCATAGAAGCCCATTTTAACCAGAAAATTATCTCCAGAGTTGAGGATTACTTTGATAAAATGTTTATAATGAGTGTTGATAGTCGGGTGAATTCATTAAAATTCTCTTGGTTAACTATTGTTATTGGAGATATTTATAAATTTAGATAACAGCACTTACTAAAGAGAGTTTCCTATTTTAGGATAATTTAACTTATTAGAAACTTCACGAAAAATTTGACATTCTGAAGATATTGATTTTGAAAAAAACAGATTCATCGGAGCTTTAACTTGTTAATAATTAGTAAAATCCGATCCATGGCAAAACATTCCTCTATAAAATATTAAGATATCCTGTTACTTTAAACCATGATATCTTTAGCCACAAGTTCGATATATTTACTATCATTAACATTTTAAAATAATTCTCATCTTAATGGACTTANNGTATTTCTCTGATTAAAAACAAATTATAAGAAATATCATCTTATAATGTAAATCCATTTTCTTCTAATACAAAAAAACCTAAAAATGTACCCGGAGGGGTTAATTGTCTATGTTTTATATCATTCCAAAATTTTTCGATTATTATCCCTTTTTCTGAAGCCAAAAAACTATCTATGTCCTCAACATTACCAAATTCAATATTCTCAAAAAGGATGCGTTTTAGGGGTCTTGAATCCGAGTAAATCGATATACAAGAGTTAGATTCTAAATAATCAAGCTCTAGCTTGTTTACTTCTAACGGACAAATTTTTTCCACAACAGATGATAAAAAATTTAAGTAATTTTCCAATATTTTTTCGTTCTGAGTTTTTTTCGAAAAAATCGTTGAACTAAAAATAATAGCCGTTTGCATAGCTAACATATTTAAAAGTTTAGGAGGAAGATTAGGAATAATTTCGATAGTTCTATTAAATAATAAAGATTCTAACGATTCTGGTTGATGTGTCAACTTTTCGGATACTGCTCTAGCTAGCAATTGATGCTTATCTTTGGAACTTGTCCGTGCCGAAGCAATGATTGCATCTTGTAATACTGCAGAAAAATCTGGATCTGATAGTGCCTCTGACAATCTTTTTTTATAATTTACTTCATCGGATATTTTTTCAAGTTCACTAATTCTATTCCCTAAATCTATCAGAAAATCTAAAGCATTTTCTTTGCTTTTTTTTATTGCATTAGGTTGATGATCTTTGAAATAAACATCTAACCATTTTTCTCCTTGGCTCCATGTTTTTTTAACAATTTCTTGTGCTGCACCACCTGCCATACCCGCAGCGATAACAGCAATCGTTGGATCAATTACCANNTTTTAAATTATAAATATTATTTAAATTAATATTATTAATAAATCCAATAGCTCTAGCCATTATAATAGTAATATAGATGGAAAGTCACCAATTTATAATGATTTTTCATGAAAAATCCAAGGTTTTATATATTTAGTCAAACTTTATATATAACTAATTATAATTTAGTTAATAATAATTTAATAGTATTTTAAGACGATCACTGAGCTGGAGGGGGCATTAAAGTGCTATTAAACAAAAACATAGAGTTTTATCTTAGNNGGAAAAGACCGTAAAACCATTACAAGTTTTAATAGAAGGCTTCAACCTTCGCGAGATTGTTAAAGAAGAGTTTTTGAGTGATATGGAACAAGAATTCAATTGTGATGTTAAATTAGTTAATCTAATATTTTCAGTAAATGATGAAGAAAAACGACGTTTAATCGCTTTAAGTCATGTAAGACCTACCGATGAAGAAAAAAATTTTCTTGTAATTGATGCTCCTACTGCTGACAACTTACAAAATACTGTAAATGTGATAACACGTTATGGGGAATAATAATGCATGGTCTTATCCGCCAAGAACAAGCACCAATTCAGAGGTTCATAAAACCATTACNNTGTTGAGATGTTGCATCAATTAGAATTTTCTGAAATCGAAAATGAAATTAATGATTATTTTACCATCTTAGAATACATCAATAAAATTAATTCCGGATGGTTTAATTCATATTTAGAAATAGATAATGAAGATATCAGAGAATGGTTACATTCAGATTTAGATTCTTATCGTTTTTTCAAAGAGTTTTCTGAATATCTTAGTCAGATTTCTGAAAGCTTTGGTGTGGTTATACCTAATATTAAATTAGAAAAAGCCGAATATGAATATCCACAAGAAAGTTTAGATGAAATTGTTATTGTATTAAATGTTCCTGATTCTATTGAATCTGACGATTTTGTGAAATTATGGCTAAGNNTTTCATTAAAGAGGACAATAGACATTCTAAAAATCTTTATAATAAGTCTATTTTAGTTTTACGAAGGGTGGGAAATGACGAATGATTCTTTTCAACCAAGCCATTTTAATAATTTAGCTCAAAAACTAGAGGATAATGGGGAAATATTCACTAGGGAATGTAATTGTCAATATCAAGAATGTATCACTAGAACTATTATTGATAGGGCATATTATGCTGCCTTTTTGCATGCTNNCCTAACTGTAACTTTATTGGTGATGGAAGAGATCATGCCATTGTTAGGATATGTTTAGAAAGGAAAAGAATGAAGGCACTTTCAGATATCCTGTATGAACTTCATAAGAAACGGAAACAGGCCAACTATAAAACAGGTATTTCAATCAATAAACCTTACGCTAAAGATGTGATTTCAATGGCGGATAATTTAATTAATTATCTCCAATAATTTTTAAGATTTGTTTTGTTTAATTATTCAATTTTGTTATAGACCGGATAGGTAGTAACAATTTTGTCAAGTTTTTTCTCTACTTCGT
>DADN01000084.1 GCA_002509665.1 Methanobacterium sp. UBA8 | reverse complement strand
AAGTTGAATAATGGGTATATAACTATTAATCGAGATTATAAATTCTCAGGAAATTTTCATGGAATTTTTACCATAATAATATTTCAAAACATTGGAATTTAGAGGTATACCTACAGATATTGTCTCATTTTTTTCTTGCAAATTACATGAAATAATTATCTGGTGTCCATTTATGTGGATTTGATTTATTTTACCCAGATTTTTATCGAAAGATTNNCCCAACAGTATAAATAAGTTCATTTGTTTCTATTTTATCTTTGATTACAGGATTTTTCAAAATAATTTTTACCCATTTAGCAAATGTCATCTTATTTGCCTCCAAATATGCTATTAATAAATTAACACATAAGGGTATAAAAAGATTACTATTTAGTATGAAATTATGATTTAATTAAACAGAAATTAAAAAAAGATAGTGGCATGGTTTCAATAAGTTAATACATAATGGCATAAGATTACTGTTTGGTATGAAATCAGGATTTTATACTAAAAACGGCCATATATTACAAAAAAATAAGAAAATAAGGAAATTATTCCGAATTTTTAAACATAATTTCAAATGCAATAACAGGATATTCCAGGTTGAAGTTGGTTATAACTTCAGGATGAACTTCTCCAAAGTAACCAGTAACCTCCAGCTCCGCAGATTTCCATTTAGTAATTCCTTTAAGCGATGCACATCTTCCTTTAATAAAAGAAGGATGGACATAAGACTCAATATCCATTTCGAGTCCAAGATTTACAAATAATGCTGCTACTGTGGATTTAATCTCTGTAAAGTTTGCAGTAGAATGAGTTATAGCTCCTGCTAATTTTTTATAATCTTGAGTACATGTTTCACAGGATTCATCTAGAAATACAACAGTTCCAACTTCAAAAATCTTTTGTGGAAGTTCTTCATGTTTGTTATCNNAAGATTCTCTGGGGAAGTTCTTCATGTTTGTTATCTTCTAAAAATTCCATTAACCCCTGTAAAATGTTCTTTCTTAACATGGTCCTGTCTGTTGATATTGGTTGAGCCACAGTTACACGTTCATCTTCAGGAAGCCTCATATTTTTATAGTGCACTTTTTCACTGGTAAGCATAAGGCTCATTGTTTCAATAAAGCCCATTCCAATTAAAATTTCCCTTAACACATTGTCAAAAGTTTCACCTGTATCTTCCTCGGCTATGGTTGCAATTTCTGGTAGCTCCGAACCTATTTTTTTAAAGCAGTACCCTATAGCAATATTTTCAATAATATCAACTTCATGTAAGATGTCTATTCTATATGCTGGAATTATGGCCTCAACTATATCTTCACTTTTGATTTCGGCTCCTATCCTTACTTTTCCAAGGAAATCTACAACTTCTTCTGCAGTGAGGTCTATACCAATTTTTGCAGCGGCATTACTAACACTTACTTCTTTTTTCTTTGGAGTTAAGTCAGGGGTTTGAACCTGTCTATCTTTGTAAATTACATTCATGGATTTTAATTTGCCCCCTACTTCAGCAAAAGAAGTCATGATGATGTTAAGTGCATAATTTACAGCTTTTTCATCGGTTCCAGTAACATCAACAAGGATATTTTTGGTATCTTCTGTGAGTTTAGTAAGTTCTCCATTGATTATAGGTGGCATTGAAAGTACATCACCATTAGAATCTATTATAAGGGGGTATTTATCGAATTTTTCAAGTAGATGGGCATATTTCTTTCCCTTTTCATGCTCATGGAGTATTTCATTTAAAGTCATTTCTTGCATACATTCAAGGGGTACAAATGAATCTTTATCTGGATCTGCTGCTTCATAGAAAAATGGCGGCTTTATAACATCTAAATTGTGAATCCCAATTGCAACTTTTTTTCTATCTCTTCCTATAACCCAGTGAAGGTCTTCCTGAAATTCCATGACCTGTTTTAACTTATTTCCGCTTAAGTCTATTCCTTCCACAATTCCAAAAGCAATATAAGGCCTTATATCACTTAAATCTGGATCAACTTCAACATCTATTCCAGAAGGCTCTATCTCATATTCAGGTAGGCCTTTTTTAATACCTAAAAAGCCTTTAAGTGTTCTAGCAACCCCTTCAACACTTAAATGGTCTGGACGGTTCGGAAAAAACTCCACTTTAACCTCATTATCATCATAATCTTCTATGTCGCTTGAAATCATAGGTAGAAGATCTATTAATTCATCCGGCTTGATTTCCTTTCCTAAAATTTTATAAAGATCATCATACTCAAATGTTATAACTGGCATTCTCTCATCCTCTAATTTACAGTAAAAAATCAATTTCAATGATTATTTAATTCTTAGCCTGTAGATAGCATCCTATTTATTAATTATTCTTAAATTTCGTGTAGTCTATATTTAAACATCATACTTAAACTACACAATATTATCTAATTCTTTCAATGTTTATTCTACAGAGCCAAAATTCACTTTTAGTTCATTTATAACTAAACTAATATATGAATTTTTATAGGTTCTATTATTTAAATAATGAACTAAACTAAAAGTTTAAAAAAAATAGGTTTGAGAATGCTCCTCAATATCTATAATCTTTAAAGCATCCTTTTGGAAAATAGATACTGATGATTTATGGATTTATTATGTCTTTTTAAGTAGTTTATGGCAGTGTTATTTTTTGGGGGTCCGTGTGTTTTTCTGAGTGTATGTTCTTCTTCTGCAACATGTTGGGCTGCCATTGTTTCAGAAAAGCCTAATGTCGCTAAAATTATGAGTAGGATGGCTCCTATTTTTGTTTTCAAACAATTGCACCTCCACATGTTATTTAACGCTAAATTTTTTATTAGCGTACGTTGTTTATATGTGAATTATACAATAAAAAGCTTTCTGTAAAATATTGAATTTTGTTTAACATAAATATAGAATAAAAGTATAATGTACATTATATAATTATTTAAACTGTACATGTAGTCACTTAAATCTATTTTTATTAATGCACTGATCAATTCAAATAATCATGGAAATATATTAAATATTGACTTTAGTAATGCTCTCAATTTTCAAAATAAAAAAATTATTAACACATGACTTATAATAAAAGTTATATTTAGTTTTATATATAAATAAAAATGATATAATTCATTTATTGGTTTTTAAANNTGATATCTAATGCATTAATATCGTAAATACAAGTTAAAGTTCATTAATTTAAAATAAATGTTTATAAAGTTTAATTTAATTCAAATTAAATTTAATTCGGCAAAATAAATTAAATGGAGAGTGTTTAGATAAAAGAAATAGAAGACTTTAAAAAACAATTATCATTTAATTTAATGGAAAAAGAAGTAATTGAAAAGCTTAAGATTCCTCA
>DADN01000108.1 GCA_002509665.1 Methanobacterium sp. UBA8 | reverse complement strand
TGTAAATATCATAATACTAAATAATATAGGAATATCATTAGAATTTTGATATTTATACCAAAAATAGAGTTCAATGAACTTAAACATAAGGTATGAAAATAAATCATGACACTTACTTTTATAAAAAAATTATATATGGACTAAATAGTTATATTATTTTATAGTGATTCGATAAGAAACCAATGTAGTAAATATCGCTATTGTAACACCCCATAAAGCTCAAAAGGTTTCATAAATGTTTATATCATTAAATCCAATGTTTAATATGACATATTACCAAGTTAAACTAAAACAATAAATTGAAAATAAAAGAATTTACCTTTTTTTAGATGATTGGGGACGTACAGCATGGCGCGTTAAATCTAAAGCCACTTCTAAGAAATGTTCAGGATCTATATTTTCTGCTTCTAACATCCTCTGTGCATAAGGGAGTGGTTCAAGTGCCATAAAAAGTGCCATTCTCATAAATATTATTGTCGGCATAAGATCTATTTCAGACCTTATACATCCCTCTTGAATACCCTGTCTGTAGATATCTTTCATTAAATGTGACATTTTTTTATCTTCTATTAAAAGATCCCTTATATTCTCATCTGAAATGTCTTGAAAATCATTAATTTCTGGATTAAAATCATTGTTACTGTAAATATCATTTATATTCTCAGTATCATAATTTAACAAAAGTAATTCCTTAAATGCACTCCATCTATCCGGATATTTTTCTCTAAATTCAAATACAACAGCAGTTGTAGCTCTTATTTTTTTACATGCATTTGAACAACTTGCACTTTCTTCTTCCATTATCACTCTCATTTGTTTACTAATTCTGGCATTAACTGCTGCACAAAGCGAATTTTTATTTTTGAAGTATACATAAAGAGTACCTATGGCAACATCTGCTTTTTCTGCCACTTCTTTCATGGTCATACCCTGAACTCCTTTCTGGGCAATCATTTTCTCAGCTATATCCATGATTTCATTTCTACGCTCTTTCTTTCTGCGCTCCATTCTCTCGCTCATGAATCAACCTTTATATATTCTAATATTTATTTTATTCTTTCTCAAAAATTTTAGAATTTGAGCAAAAATACACATCTACAAATTAATCTATCTTACTTATCAGTTTTTATAATGAAAAATATCCATTTATTATGAAAATAAAGTAAAAATGGCAAATTTATTAATAAATATCTAACTATACTACATTATTTTGTAATTTAACCCGTATTATTTTCCCTATTTCTTCCGCCTTTTGCATTGCGTCAGGCTGATCTCTAACAGATACATAAGAAGAATCAAGTATTTTATATGAAGGATTTGTCAGCGGTTCATTATCTGGAAGCGCTTCCACACGGCCTTCACACATTTTTTCTATGCCGATATCTTGATTCATCATCATTTCGATTATTTTACCCATATTCCAGGCTGAACGTGGACATTTTTCACCATTTCCACATGTAAACGAGCCATGATATCCCTGTGCAGTTACAGCACCGACCACCTTCATTCCACCCATACCTCCTAGTGCTACTTTTGTTAACCATTCAACAGTTGGTTTTATACCTGTCCATCCTATAACTACCCCTACCGCCAATTTATCCTTAAGAGGGTGTTGTTCAACATGTATAAAAGAATTCCATCTTTCAATAAATGTTTTCATAACTGCAGTTACTGTATTACATCTTACTGGTGAGCCAACGATAATAGCATCTGCTTCCAGCATTTTCTTAGAAATCCACTTAAAATCATCATTTCTAATACACTCTGAAGTCTGAACACACTTTTTACATCCAATGCAATAACCCACATTAACATTAGAAAGTTTAATTAATTCATATTCTGCTTTTGTAGCTTCCATTATCGTTTTAATTAGAGTATCTGTATTACTATTTCTATGAAAGCTTCCGCTAATTCCCAGTACTTTATTCATAACTATTTCTCCCTTTTCCAAATTAACACATAGAATTAAGGTGACATCAATCTGCTAAAGAAATGATTAGACCCATAAATGGCTGCAGCGGGGTTATGTAATGTCCGTCGGTCTTTGACAATTAGTGGAGTGACAGGTGCTTCAGAGTGTTTAATAAATAGTGCATCGTGACCTGTACATAATCCCAGAAGAATATTAAGGTCAGTTTTCTCATTATTTAACAAAAATGCCTGCCCTATAGGATTACACAATGGAATATCTTTTTGCTGATCTGAATTTACATTTAAGTTGTTTGCTGACCCAAAATCCAGTTTTAAATCAACATCCTGTAATCCAACATCTCCTTCAAAATTACTACCTGATTTGCAGCATATTGATTTTACTTCAAATCCTTTTGTCTCAAGTATTTCAGTTAGGATTCTTGATTCAGAAATTAAGGCTATACATGTCGCTATACCAAGCTTTTCATATTCCATTTCTCTTGCAAAATTCACTACATCTTCTATACGTGTCCATGAGTTTTTAATACCCTTAATTACAGTACGAGCAGCGGCTGACATCATCTTTTGATCATCTGGATTGAAATATTGTTTTAAAGCTGCATCCAGTACATCTTCTCGCGTATTCATTGGGCAAAATTTAGGTGCATTTAAATGTTTATTTCCTATGCATGCAAATACTCCACACTTACTGCATTTCACGGATTCATCAGACGTAGAATCACCCCTATGGGTTTTTAAATTCAATTCAATTATTGAATTATATTCATTTTTGAACTTAGTTCAATATTAGATGATAGTTCATTTTATATAAAGATTGTCATTTAAAGATCTGGTTTTAAAAAACAAGATAAAAAACAACGGAAAATAAATAAATTTTTTTAATTTATTTTTAATTAATTTAATTTAACCTAATAAAACTTAATAATATTTTTAAGGTCTTAAAATTGATTTATTATTTAATTACTGCACATATACAGAGCACATTGCTTATAACAGATATATACATAATGCTTGGAGTATTAATTTTTTATGTACACAAAAACGCTGTACAACAGACAAACTCCTAAAAGAGTTCTTCAGAAATCGCGATTTAAAAGAATCAAACAAATAAAATCCAAAAATTTTGAGCATATTTATTATATTGATAAGTTTCTTCATGTTTTAACAAATTAGAATGCCTTAAATTACTAAATTTAGGTTATTTGGTAATAATAACGTAATAATTAGTTATATAATGTGCATATCATGCTTATTTTAGTTAATTATTAATAATAGTTAAAATAAACCCATATTGATAAAGCTAATGGATTAATTCAACGTTTATGGGAGTTTTCACCTCAATTATTTGTTTTGAAGTGCACCATATATCTGATTTCAATTAATACTCAAAAAAATATTAATTAATCGGGCATAAAGGAGGTGAAAACGATAAAAAAACAAATAATTACACGCAAAACAAAATTAGTTATTCCAGTACTGCTTTTATGTTTGGCGTTTTTTTCTTGTTTGAGTGCTGTTTCTGCTGCAGATAACGATACAATCTATGTGAATGCTACTGGTGGAAATGATAATAATAATGGTACTTCATGGGAATACGCTAAACTCAGTATAAAAAATGCTACAGGCACTGTAAATGCAAATGGAACAATACATATCTCCAACGGAACATATCAAGGAGCAAACAACAGACAAATTAAAATAGATAAAAATATGGGCATTATTGGTGAAAGCGAAGCAGGAACCATAATAAACGGGGGAAACAACCATCAAATATTCACTGTTAATCCTGGTGTGACTTTAACCATTCAAAATTTAACACTAACCAGTGGAACTGCAACGTCTGGTGGTGCCATCTACAATGATGGTGGTTCTTTAACTGTGAATAACTGTAAATTTACAGGCAACACAGCAGTCGGGTTCTATGGTGGGGGTGCCATCGCCAACGATGGTTCTTTAACTGTGAATAACTGTACATTCACCGACAATAAAGCACTAATGGCAGGAGGCGCCATCCTCAATTATGGTTCTTTAACTGTGAATAACNNGTAAATTTACAGGCAACACAGCAACGTTTGGTGGTGCTACCTACAATTATGGTTCTTTATCTGCGAATAATTCTACATTTACAGGTAATTCTGCAAGTATTGGCGGCGCCATCTACAACAATTATGGTCAAACTACCACCCATTTCAGTAGAATTGTTGGAAACACAGCAACAAATAGTGGTAGTGGTATTTTCAATGAAGCTGGGACTGTGGATGTTACTTATAATTGGTGGGGTTCTAATTCAAACCCAAAAACCATACTAAACCTCATTGAAGGTAATAATGTGAATACTACTACTTGGATTATTTTAAGTGTTAATGCAACACCAAACAGTATTTATAATACTCAAAACTCAACTGTTACCGCTGATTTTAACCATTATACCGACAGTGATGGTCATGTGGGGGAACTTTCCAGCCATATTCCTGAGGGTAGTATAACTTTGGATGTTCCTTGGGGTAGTTTCACTAAATCTGGAATTAACCATTCAATTACAGCAAATACTGTTAACGGCGTTATGACTGCTACATTCTACGCTAATGAACGAATAATAAATCCATTGTTTAATCCCGTGGTAGTTAATGCATCTGCAGATAATGCAAAAGTCAACACAACAATAATAATCAATCTAATGCCCACTAACATAACAATAAACAATGTAACAGGTAATAAATGTAAAACAGTAATTTTAAACGCTGATTTAAAAGACCATCAAAATAACCATTTAAGCGACAAAACAGTAGAATTCTATGTTAACAACATTAAAGTAGGGGAAAGTATTACAGATATCAATGGAATAGCCGCATTTAAATACCATATAAGTCAAATAGGCGGAACATACAATATAACAGCAAAATTCCTTACTGATAGTCAATATTTAACTTCTACTGGTAATGGAATTCTTAAAGTTAACCAATCCAGTGTTTACGTGAATGTAACAACAAGTAAAACTGACCCAAATGTTGGTGAAACCATAATATTGACATTTAAACTTGGAAATAATGGTCCTGACCCTGCAGATGATGTGGTGTTTACTTATGTGATTCCTGAAGGTATGGACTTTGTAAGCATAGAAACCGAACCAGGACATCCACAAGCAACATACAATCCAGCAAACAGAACAATAACCTGGCCCTTAGGAACAGTTCCAATACTGGATCCATGGATTAAACTCAACGTTTTAGTTCTAAATTCAGGAGCATTCGACATTAATCCATCAGTAAGCACTTCAACATACGATCCAACTTTAGAAAGCAATGTACAGCAAATAACAATCAATGCAAAAGAAACAGCAAACGCAGCAAGTAAAACTATTAGAATGCAAAACACAGGATTACCCGTAGCGGGACTAATATTAGCAATGCTTGCGGTATTCAGTGGTTTATTAGTGTCAAAAAGTAAATAAATTCCTTTCTTTTTTTATCTTTTTAGACATTTATCATTCAAATTTTAGAAAAAATAGTACTGCTCTTTTCGTGACAGATTATACTGGCGTACACATTGGTTTTAGGCAGTGCACATCTAAAAATATGGAAATACCCCCTTATACATTATTAAATTTCTTCGTTGGTATTATATTTTGGTAAAAAGAAAGTTCAACCAGACAAAAGATTTCAGGAAGTTAGTGAATGGTATTTTTTAACTAAATTCTAAATAATGGTCCATTTTATATAAAGATCGCCTTTTTGAATAATATTGACTAAAAAATAAGAAAAGAAACAA
>DADN01000136.1 GCA_002509665.1 Methanobacterium sp. UBA8 | reverse complement strand
ACGAAATCATGTCATTTAGTTCAAACAAATAAAGATTAGTTATTTCTGAGGATTTCTACAAAGTCTAGATTACATTATTTCACTCTGAGTACGCCTCCAGTGTGTTGCTCGTTTACACTATATTGCTCACCTTCAAGGGCATTGTTTTTACTATTAGGTGTATAGAATACTTTAATATCAGCATCTGATCCGGCTTTGTTATCTTTTAATATATTATAATGAGAGTTTCCAAGTGTGATTGAAAATGTGTATGCATTTAAATTGATTAAATTGTTTAGAAGTCTGTTATTATTTGAATTTAAAAGATCAATACTAAAATAATTAGATGAAACTATATTTTTGTTTAATTTATTATTTGAAGAATCAATTAGATATATACCTCTCCAACTGTTTGAAATATTATTATCAACCAATTTATTATTATCAGAATCTTCAAGATAAATTCCATTTACATTAACTTTTATTTCACCATTGGATATACTGTTATTTTCTAAACAGTTATCGTGAGTATCTTGAAGATAAATTCCATTTTCATTATCAGATAAAACATTATTTTCAATCGTTACATTTTTTGAATCAATCAGTAAAGATTTTTTCAATAAAATACCATATTTGTTGTAAATTAATATGTTGTTGGTTATATTACCATAGGAACCACGATAATATATCCCACAGTTACTTTGCGCCCCAGTTATATTGAATCCCTTAATTGTTACGTTGTTTGCAGTTACGTGGAATACATCTTTCTCAGGATCTTCTGCTTCAATGACAGTATTCGCCGATCTCCCTTCCTTCGATATTATAACTAGAGATTTATCTAAAATCAGATTTTCTTTATATAAGCCTGGAGAAACAATAATAGTATCACCGGATTTAGCACTGTTTATCGCTTGTTGAATTGAATCCCCAGAATACACGGTGATATTTGCTGAATTGTATGAATTTTTATCTGTTGCTTGTGTATTAATTAAATATATCGAAGCGACACAAACTAACAATATAATAAATATAAATTTTTTATTAGTTTGCATGGGAGTCATATTTGTCTTCTCCACAAAAATTGGGTGATTAAGATCTCACCCATGTTGCAACTACACTACCCCAGTTTCCAAAAGTAATTCCATGATAAAGGCTACCATCCCAAGTATCATGAATAAAAAGAGTATCTGTCGTTGTACCATCAGAGTAACCTATACATGTTACAGTATGATTACCATAAGGTTCAGTAATTTATTTGTACTGTTTCCTTAAAATATTTTATGGCGTACTCTTAAAAAGATTCTATTGTAAAAAAAGAACAAATACATAGGCTTTAATCTAAAATCTGTTCATTTTTCAATAATTATTCAACTTTTTCATAGTCTCTGCGGCAAAACTCCTGAAAAATATACAAGATTAAACAAAATTTGTGTATGTTACATGAGATGTTCCAGTTTACAAAAGTAAGAATTTTATAAATAATTCTTTCGTTTCTCAGAAACAAAACGGCCAAATAGTCCCATAAACGACCCTACAGAGTATTTAAAGCCTTTATAAACTGATTGAAAGAATGAAAATTGAAAAAGGAAAATTGGAAAAGGAAAATCGTTTTTAGTTGGGATAATTTAAATTGAACCTGTTTGCCTTTGAGAAATTTCTTTATTCTTTTTTTGACTTTCAAATGCGTAAGTTCTATAATTGTTTATATACCTCAACGCGTCAAAGCTTTTTATTTCATAAATCTCAGCACACTCTTCCATTAACAATAGCTTTCTGTTAAGATCCTCATTTACCATTAAAGATAATGGTAACAACTTTTCTTCTATTTTTTCTGTGCTGAGATTATCGAAATCACTGAATTTAATAAGTTTGTTCTCAAGAGCTAGTGAAATTACTGGACTACTGTAATCTCTTTCAACTATTTCTTTCTTCCATGTATTGACTGCATTATTTAGCATTGCTACAACATCTGCCATATTAAAAAGAGCTATTGCTTTTCCAAGTTCCGAAGCATCAAAACTTTCGGAGGACATCAGATCAAGTATTGAGAGAACTGCAACCATTGTGGAAGGACCCTTATTCTGGACAACAAGAGAATAAGGATATGCAATCTTATTTCTATTCACAAGATAAGAGAATTCCATTGACCCGGCTACGTTTCTCATTGATAGGAAAAACTCACTTTTGAAATCATAGTATCTTGGAAGGGATATTAGATGATTCTTAAGGAGATCAGAAAAAATATCAAATATAATTTTTGTATAACGATTATCTAAGCTAAGTTGCGATGGCTTGTAAGTTCCGGATACAATTTTGTCCGCATTATAAAGGATACTTAACATTTCATAACTGAATTTGTCTCCACCATTCTCCTCTATAAAAGATGCGTTATCACAACAATCATCAATGGCTGTATCCACTAGAGCTAGGCACGCTTTAAAGTCGGCGAGCTTGTATATACTAGAGGAGTTAACGCAAGAAAGATGTAAAAATATGTAGCTGTCATAAAACCATCTAAATAGACCTGGTTTTCTGTGAGAGCTTGCAACTTCCTTGTAGCTCGAATAATAACCTTCCCATAACGTATCATATCTGGATGTTATCACAATTACTACCGTCCTTAGAAGCCGATTTAACTAAAATTAATAAATTTCATAGTTTATTTCATTGAAATCATTTAGATTGGCGAATCCATAAACTGTATTGTATATTTTGTTCCTGACTCATTTTTAAGTTCGATATTGCCATTAATTTGATCAACAAGAATATTCACTAGCTGTAAGCCCAGAGAACTAGTGTTTCTAAAGTCAATTGAATCGGGTAAACCAACACCATCATCTTCAACAACTAACGTATAATGTCTGCACAGAGAAGTCAAAATTTTCTTTTTACTATCAACGTCCCTGTAGAGTTTGATGTGAATTTTCCCGTTTCTCTCTTCTGGAAAAGCATATTTCAAGGAATTAGAAATGAGTTCATTGACAATGATACCCAAAGGGATTGCATTGTCCATTTCAAAAAAAATATCTTCCACGTCTAAGATCAATCGGATATCAGAACTTCCTACTTTATATGATTTGAAAAGATCATCTGTTAATTTTTTTAGATATGAGGCAAAGTTGATTGTCTCCATATCTTTGGAGTTATACAGCTCTTCATGGATTATAGACATGGATACAATTCGATTATTGCTTTCTCGAAATGCTTCAATAACTTTTTCACGTTCAAGATTACCGGATATTAAGTTTTCGCACTCTAATTCTAGGAGGCTGGAGATTACCTGCAAATTGTTTTTAATCCTATGGTGGATTTCTTTTTTGCGAAGTTTTTCAG
>DADN01000169.1:2088-9456 GCA_002509665.1 Methanobacterium sp. UBA8 | reverse complement strand
AATAGTCCCGAGCGGAGTCGAACCGCCGTCGCCGGTTCCAAAGACCAGCAGGATTACCACTACCCCACGGGACTAACTAAAATAAACAGATTATCTGCGCCGTGGCATTTCAGTTATTTACTGTTTGTCATATTTAAAGTTATCGATTATACATTCAAACAACAAACTAACTTATTTCGAGCTTCATTGTATTTAAATGTATCTTTAATGCCATCGGAGTATCCTATATTTTTATTTAACTTTAATACAGGATTAACAGATAATTTGCTTATTTTAAATTCCTTATAGTATTACAATATTGCTATTTTTTATGCATGATTACATATAACCTTTGTGGAAAATTAACCCCAAAAAAGTTATTATAAGTTTAAAAATAAAAATCTCTTCCCTAAACCGGTTCTTAATTTTATAATTCCCAAGAGTTGTATAATTACAATCAAAAAATAGTATTGATTAATTTATTTACAGCAGAAACCATTAAAAACATGTTGTTTTGCCGTCATCTTCATACTCTTCTATCACATATCTTATTGAATCTACATTTTCTGCATTTATTAGGATTATCAGTGGAATCAAATTCTGTATTTCCAGATATCAAATCATGTACATGACCTATAAGGCTAATTATGCTCTTTTCAGCTTTCGTGTCAAAATAAGATGCCCAGAATATATTATCAGTTCCCCTCTCACGGAGAGATGCTACAATCTGCCTATCTTCCTCAACCATATCTTTAAATGCCAGGCAGTATCCATATACCTGATTTATACTCGAATAATAAGGTATATTCCCGGGTTTATCATCGATTATTATAAATTCATCCGGAGTCATCCATATTTCATCTATAAATCCCCGAATTCCATAATTAGCTGAGACTACGGGAAATTCACGTGATAAAAGCTCCCCTGTTTTTGATGATTCCAGCATCTCGTCAAATGTTGCTGGTACTGCTTCTTCTTTGAAGTTTTCTTCTAAAACAGCGTGCTCCTTCACTCCCTTAATCATAGCTGCTGTAGGTGCAGTTTTAATCTGGCGCACGTTCTCAAGGAAAATGCCGTATTCACAGTAGCCCTGCTTATTTAACCAGCTTATAGGAAAATTGGTTTTATTTTCGATTATTTTAACTTGAGACACAGTGGGGTGAGGAATCGAATCTGGAAATGACATGTATTATGCTCCCAATATATTTTAGAAGATTTTACCTAATCCAGTACTAGTGCAAACATTAGTGCAGAAAGCATTATGAGAATATTTCAAAAATATATTCAAATTTTAACATCTATAATATTTTCATATTTAGTATAATTCAAAATCTTCTCAAACAATATTATTAGAAGTTGAATGAATTATATAAACACTGTTTTTTCTCCCTTAATTTAATCAATGATCCTCAAGTCATGATGTTATGCCTAATTTTTATCTAATATTTAATGTGAAAAACTAAAAATAAATGGCAATACCTATATATGGAACAGATTATTTAGCCCTTCCCAGTGCCATTCACCGTCTCTATCCCAACCGGTTGCAACATTAGGGACATATCTTAAAGCATTGTTGAAGAAATAACCATCTTTTGATGAATTTAAACCAACAAGCAAAAGCAGCCCCTGAGGCCTGCTGAATGCCACAAAGTACTGCCTTATAAGATCATCAAATGCCCTGTCCAGTGCATTGCGTTCTGGTTTTCCAAGTTTGGAAAATTTTCTCATGTTGTCTTCCAGAGTGCATGACTTTCCAGGAGCTCCAGGAAATCTCTTAAATGCATGATTTGCATAATTCATTTTAAAATCAGAACCTACATCCACTATAACAATAGGAAATTCCAGACCTTTAGACTGGTGAATTGACATTATATTTATCCCATTTTCAGGCAGATTCTCAAGAATATCCAGATCAAGGTTTATAGCACCTAATGCAATTGGTACAAATATATTCCACATAGCTTCTATTACCGAATCTTGACCTATATCTCTATTTCTTCCATTTAATATGATATTTGACTTAAAATCACTGAAAAGGCTAGTCTGAGTAATGGTTTTAATAATAATCTCCAAATAGACAAGACCTTCCCCCTCTAAGATTTCAGGTATCCATTTAACCATTTTATAAATAAGTTCAACCAGAGGTACTTCTATTTTATTCTCTTTTACTTGAAAATAGCTCCTCCAGGTATCTATAAAAGCCTGTATTTCTTTAGATTTATCTTCGTTATCATCCATGTATTTTAAAGCCTTAGATCTCCAGATTTTAAACCTGAACACTGCATTTCGAGGTAACCTACCAAAAGTATTCTGGATTTTACATTCAGGATCTATACATTCCAGAATTATTCCACACAATATTTCAATAACAGGTATTCTACCCAAACTCTGCCCGCGGGGATTAAAAACAGGTATCTGCGGATTAATTTTATTTAACTCATCTTTAAGGAGAATTGGAAGTCTAGGATTACCTTTGAAATCTAGTTCAAGAGGGGAACTACATAAAAATGCAATATCTGAAGGAGATCCCTCTTTCTTATCAATTTTGATTTTAAATGAGTTATTTTTAAAATCTAAATCAACTCCATTACCCTGAGTGACTTCACGAATGAACTCAGCTAGGTCTGCTGCAAGGGTGTTAATATCATCCCTGAACATTCCAAGAACTGGAACATTAAGCGAATTTTCTAAGCTGGGCGAAATGGATCTTTTACCTGCTGCACGTGCATTCTGGAACTCTTTATCAATTTTTATGAATTCATTGCAGAAATCAACTATATGTTCTGTGGACCTGTAATTTTTAGACAGGTTTACAAAAAGAGGATTTATTCCAATATGCGCATTTAATCTACTACCAAAATCCGTGAAAAGGTCCACAGTGGCTCCTCTGAACCTGTAAAGCGACTGGTCATCATCGCCGACAACAATGATACTGCCTTTATTTTTGATTGCGGTCTCTGCAATTTTCAGGTAAATAGTCTCTTGAAGCAGGTTTGTATCCTGATATTCATCTACCAAAACTATTTTGATGTTTCTTAAGCTCTTTAGATTATCAGTTTGAAGTTTTCTTAAAAATTCGTCCTCAAGCATTGAAAAATCAAGAAGATTCCTTTTTTCCAGGTCGTTGATATAATCAGATATTGCATCATAAGCTATTTTGGCACCAGGATGTTCATAATCATCTATAAACTCTTTAAAATTAATTCTATCATGATAAATCCTGTCTTTTATTTCAAGAAGTATCTGACTCATCATTGAAACATTAAGCCTTGTTCTTGCACCCCGTATATGGTTCAAAAACCCCTGTAGATCCTTATCTTTTTGACGATCATGATCAAGCAGTCCAACTTTTATCATAAGTGCATTGGCTACAAGATCTTCAATTATAGCAGGTGATGAACCATGATAACTGCTTTTTAGAATATCTTCAGCTATACTATCCAGCGTACCTGTAACTATCCTTTTAAAATCGAGTTTTTCAAGCAGGACCCTGATGGATGAATACTTTGGATTTTCCATTAAAGTTGATTTAAGTTCATTTCCCCATTCAACAGTCCGGGATTTTAATTGTGCTGCTGCTTTTCTTGTAAAAGTGGTTGCCATAATTGAAGAAGGTTTGATACCATCTACAAAAATAAATTTCAGTATTTTTAGGACCATTACGGTCGTTTTACCACTCCCAGGACCGGCAACTATAAATAAAGAAGTGTCTGGAGAAGAAGTTATTGCATTATGCTGATCTTCATTTACCTCGATCCGTATGTCCCTTCCAAGTTTATCCAGAACTATTTTTTCAAAATCAGAGTATTCAATCATAAACCGCACTCATATAAAATATAATTATAAATAAACCCTGCAAAAATTTTCAATTTTTGCTGTTCAGGAAATTTTCAATTTCCTTCAACGCCAAAAATTNNCGAAATGAAAAATTTCGCAAACGCCAAAATTCAGAGAATTTTGAGCGAATTAAAAAATATTAAAAATTTATTCATCTTTAGATACTAATTCCTTTTTTCCAAGGCGATTCTTTATCATGGACCAGAAATCTTTGTCTTCATCACCGTTAGCTTCATCTGGTTTGAGCTGCTCCTCAATAATAGAATCCTTATTTAAAACCAGTTGATAATCTTCTTTTAGTTTTTTGTATTCAATGTCTTTAAGTTCCAGATTTTTAGCCAGTTCTTCAGCTTTAGTTTCTAATTCCTGGAGTTTTGAGATATCCATTTTGTATAATTTTGTGGCTTTGGTGTGTTTGCTTAGAAGTTCCTTGTAAGATTTGGATAATTCGCTGTGCTTCCATTCCAGATCTTTAAATTCTTTCTGATATCTAAGTTCAAGTTCTTTAAATTCTTTTTTATAGCTTTCAATGCTCATTTCATATCCTTTAAGCTTGCTCAGGTACTCCTTTACTGCCCATGTATCTTCTACGCCGAATAATTCTTTAAAATATTTTTCAGGTATTATAAGCACTCCTTCCTTACATTCCAGGTTATCAGATCTTTTAAGGGGGATAAGATACTGATTATACTCATAAACCTTTTGTTCACCGCCAACTGTCTTTTTAGCTCTCTTTTTGTAGCATTTTACAGAGGTCTTAATTAGCTGTACCATTTATTCACTACTCCAAACCAAAGTCTAAGTCCATGGAAAATTTAGAGTATAACGCTCTTACAGTTGTTCCATATCATGTTTTTATACATATATATTTCCAACTTACACTAGCCATATGTTTATTTTTACTATTTTTATACCTTATCATATAGAACATCAGTAATATAAACTTAGAATAAATTATGGCAACTCTTATAAAAATATCTCACACGATAAACTACATTTAAAAAGAGACATCCCTTAATCATCCTTTTGAATTCATTTTCATAGTTTTAACCTGCTCTAAACGGCTTTTAAGGCCTATAGTTAAAAATAACATTATAATGGCCGCAATACCAACTGCAATATATGCAAATTCATAACCTGTATAAGTACCTCCCCCCGAAGCAATTATACCTCCGACTAATGCACCACCAACTAACTGACCCGCACTGGCATTGATGCTGATCAGTGCCTGTCCAGAAGCCCTGTATTTTTCTGGACTTTCAGATAACATGATATACCGCAATGGTGCCCCAATAATTGTGATTAATCCCACACCTAGAATAATACCAGATAGAATAAAAATATAGAATGAAGACGCAAAGAAGCTTAAAATAAAAAGGCCCGCAATTAATATAAAGCTGCCTGTAAACATCACCTTTTTTGATCCGAACTTGTCAAGCAATCTACCAATTAGAGGTGCACTGATAGCCATGGCAATTACCAGAGGGAGAATCATTAAACTTGCAGTAGAAGTAGACAGAGACAATGAAATCACTGCAAATGATGGAAGAAACACTATTGCCACCTGGCTTAATCCAGAGCCCATAGATAAACCCGTAGCCAGTCTAACTTCCCTACTTTTTAATAAATTAATCTGAACTACAGGGTCTTCAGCGACCTTTTCAATTTTCCACAAAACAGGCAATAACGCGACAGAAAATAGTAAGAACGGCCATACATAAAGCGATTTAAGACTTTCTGTAAAATTGCTGCTGTCTATTTGATTTACTCCAAATGCCAGCGAGNNTCCCAAGCACCAGAGTCCCATACCAATCAAAATCTGAAACCCATTTTCTTTTAGTTTTAGGCAGTATGAAATATCCTGCAACAATAATTCCCGCAGCTATAGGCAGATTTATTATAAAAAGCCACTGCCAACCATAGTTAAGAAGTAAACCCCCAAGTATTGGCCCGAAAATTGCGGACAGACCAAATACAGAGCCTATTATTCCAAGTGCAGAACCTCTTTTTTCCGGAGGAAAAGTGTCCCCAATAAATGCACTTGCAACTGGAAAGATTCCCCCCGCTCCAAATCCCTGGATAGCCCTTCCAATTAACATTATTTCAAATGAAGAAGAAAATGCAGTGATCAGCGAACCCACAGCAAACAGGAATATATCGAGTATGTATACATTTCTCCTACCGTAAACATCAGATATTTTAGCCATGAGCGGCGTTCCTATCATGAAAAAAAGGATGTAAATTGTAAATATCCATGAAACAGCCCGGTCATTTACGGCAAAAAATGATTTAACGGCAGGTAGTACTGGTCCTACAATACCAATATCTAGGGCGCCCATAAAGACACCCACAAAAAGCAGAATTAAAATTCTGTTTCTCTGTTTACTGTCCATGACTATTATTGTATTTATTAGTTAAAAAATTTTCAGTAGAATTACTACCTTAAAAAAAGAATGAACTTTACTCTTCAAATTTCTACTATTATCTCATTTCTCCGCAAAAATCCAGGTACTGCAGGATTATTATACTGGGCAACCATAAAATGTGATTTAGGTTCAATTTGATTTTTAGAGAGCCATTTTTTAAGCTCTTCAATCTTTTCTGTGGCAAGCTTTTCTTTTACCCTGCCTTTAAATCTTAAGACTGCAGTTTTTTGATTTTTAAATTCTTTAAAATGAATTCGTTTATCATTGGGTTTAGGTAAAGTGTCCATAGTATACTTTGACGGCATTGCAAAAGATATACGTTGAAAATCACCTTCTGTTTCTTCAGTAACAGGAGTAGTCATGTCTATCTTCTCTGAAGCACTAACAGTTTCAGTAGTTACTGGAGCAGTCATTTCTATTTTTTCGCTTATTTCTTCTTCCACAACTGGTGCAGTCATTGCAATCTTGGAACGCTTCCTGTTACCTCCAAAAATGTAACCTGCAAGGATCATGAATCCTTTACGTACTGCATCATCAAACGATGCATCGATATCTACTTGAGCTAGAATATAATCAACATATTTTCTTATTTCAAAATCTCCTTCTTTCTGTTTCACATCATATACTAACGTTTCAGTCATGTTAACTCCACCAATTATAATTTGTTTGAAATCGTTTAAGTAATTATTTTTAGATAATAATTAATATTAATTCAAAATGTAATGCATGAAAGGTACAGAATAATCTGCAGGCATATGGTTCTAAAAAGTAATAATAGGCTGTTAAAGGATAAAAACTGAAATAAACTTTATAGAAATAGTATAACACCAAATATATCATTTAAATAATGACATGACTTTTTTTAAACGAATATTGTTTATACTATAAAAAATAAAATATGTGTTACCAAGTAAAAAGGAGAACGTGTGCGAAAAATCGAAGCATGCAAAAAACAAAGTTTTTTGCTGCGTCAAAATCGTAGCTTGCAAAAACTTCCGGGTTTTGCGCTCCAAAAATTCGAAGAATTTTTGAGAGATTTTGACAGATTTTTCGAACCTTTCAAAATCTCCGATTTCGAAGGCCCGAACACTGTCAAAATTTTCAATTTTGATGCCCCGAAAACGAA